>NZ_JBCPXV010000030.1:0-43793 GCF_039581225.1 Ornithinibacillus proteolyticus
TAAGAAGTACTCCTCCAGTCTTTTTATGGTTTGTGGTCAACTACCATTATACAAGATTTGGGGAGGTACTTCTTTTTTTATCTCTTAAACCCCTTGATACACAAGGGCTAAGAATTATGAAATTCATTCAATTATAGAAATAACAAAAAAAACCTTGCCACAGCAAGGTTTTCATGACGCCCCCGGCAGGATTCGAACCTGCGACACACGGTTTAGGAAACCGATGCTCTATCCCCTGAGCTACGAAGGCATATGGATAGGAACATTCCTTATTATACAAAACTCCGTAATAAATTCAAAGTGCCAAAACTTAACCATATACCAAATATTACTTTCTAATCCTTCAAATCGAGTATAGATAGCGCTTTTGTAGTATGATAAAATTAAAAGATATCTGTCTGATTTCATTTGATTGGGGGAACTAGAATGACAGAGGTCCCATTTATTGCAATAGAAGGACCAATTGGTATTGGTAAAACATCGTTAGCAAAACGACTATCAGATCATTTTAACTTCTATTTATTAAAAGAGATTGTAGAAGAGAATCCATTTCTAGGTAAATTTTACGACGACATCGATGAGTGGAGCTTTCAAACAGAAATGTTCTTTCTTTGCAATCGATTTAAACAACTAGAAGATATTGAAACAAAGTATTTGTCACAACGAAAATCAGTTGTTGCAGATTACCATATATCGAAGAATATGATTTTTGCTAAACGCACCTTACAAGCGGATAAATTTGAGAAGTACGAAAAAATTTATCATATCCTCACCGCAGACATGCCTGTTCCAAATATGATGATTTATTTACATGCAAGCTTGGATACCATCTTAAATAGAATCCAAATGCGCGGTAGAGAAATTGAGCAAAATATTAAGGCATCCTATTTAGCTCAGCTTGCAGAGGATTATGAAGCCTATATGAACGAATTTGAAGTGATGCATCCTGATATTCCAGTCATCCGTATCAATGGTGATGAAATGGATTTTGTTCAATACGAGGATGATTTAACGAAGATTATCGAGCAAGTACAAAAGCAATTGAAGTCTTTTGAAATAGTATCTAAATAATAACTTTTAACCTTTAATAAGAGGAGATTAACGATGAACTTACGCGAAAAATATCATATCCCAAATGATAGTATCATTACAATCGCTGGTACGGTTGGAGTAGGGAAGTCTACGATGACAAAAGCATTAGCCAATGCATTAAACTTTAAAACATCCTTTGAAAAAGTGGATACTAATCCATACTTGGAAAAGTTCTATGCAGACTTCGAACGATGGAGCTTCCATCTACAAATTTATTTCTTAGCAGAACGTTTTAAGGAACAGAAGAAGATATTTGAATATGGTGGGGGCTTCATCCAGGACCGTTCGATTTATGAAGATACTGGAATCTTCGCCAAAATGCATTATGAAAATGGCACGATGTCAAAAACAGACTATGAAACATACACTAGCCTATTTGAATCTATGGTGATGACACCATACTTTCCACACCCAGATTTACTCATTTATTTAGAAGGTTCTTTTGAAGAGGTTCTGAAACGAATTCAAGAGCGTGGGCGTGAAATGGAAAAAAGTACACCGATTTCTTACTGGGAAGAAATGTACAATCGCTATGAAAACTGGATCAATAACTTCAATGCTTGTCCTATCCTAAGAATTAACATATCGGACTATGATTTAATGGAAGATGATACTTCAATCGAACCAATTTTAGAGAAGATTGGCCATTTCATTCAGCAGTCAAGACGTTGGGAAACAAGAGAACTTATTAAATAAGCAAGACAAATGGTACATCCTAAGCGATGTATCATTTTTTTTGAAAAAATTCTTATCTACTTTAAAACGGTATTAACCTATGCTTTGCAGTATAATAAAACTATCATGTGGGAAAGGAAGAAATACCTTGCATACAGGAGAAAGTAATATTCAAAGCCTAAAAGAGATCCGTAAAGAATTAACTCGTTTCATGATGTCTTATAAATTTGGTCTTGATGAAATGGATACAAAAATACAAATTTTAAAAGAGGAATTTCAACATATACATGACTATAATCCAATTGAACATACGAAAACAAGATTAAAATCTCCAGAAAGTATTTTTAAGAAAATTACGAGGAAAAATATTGATTTTAATCTCGAATCTATTGAGAATACTATACGGGATATTGCGGGAATTCGGATTGTTTGTTCCTTTATTTCCGATATATATAAAATTAGTGATTTATTGCAGAATCAAAAGGACGTTACAGTTGTAGAATGTAAGGATTATATCAAAAATCCAAAGCCTAATGGGTATCAAAGTCTTCATTTAATCGTTAAGATACCGGTTTACCTATCTGATCAAATGAAAGAGGTTTATGTTGAAATACAAATTAGAACGGTTGCGATGGATTTCTGGGCTAGTCTAGAACATAAGATTTTTTATAAATACAGTAAGAATGTTCCAGAGGATTTAACGAAGGAATTAAAGTTTACCGCAACTGTAGCCTCTGAATTAGATTATCGGATGGAGAAGCTTCATAAAGAAATTAATAAGCTGAAGGAAAGCGAAGCGGATGAATTTGATTTACTACATTCGGAGCTTAATAACGAGAAATATCATATCCCAATTGCCTTATTAGAATCATTTCTGAAAAAAGAATAGTGCAAAAACGAAAAAAACCGCTACAATATAGCGGTTTTTAATATCTCCAATATTTATGCGCTTTGTTTAAAATGGAGGAGGTAGAGGGATTCGAACCCCCGCGCGGTTTGACCCGCCTGTCGGTTTTCAAGACCGATCCCTTCAGCCAGACTTGGGTATACCTCCGTTGCGACAAATATTAATATACAGGATTTGATTTTTAATGTCAACATGATTATTACGTTTTTTTAACGAAACCAAAATAAAAGACTTTTCCAACTTGAGCAACAATTATCAAACGCATTGTAAAGGAGTTATGGAGCTGTTTAGGCCGTTTATTCTAGGCATTTCCTCTCTAATAGAGGAAGGATATCTACTAACCAGTAGATATCGAAATCATCCTCCATTACTAGATTTTCCCAACCTAGACAGCTCCAATCCCTTTATTTAATAAATTCTACTCCACCCATATAAGGAACCAGTACTTCTGGCACTTTGACAGAACCGTCTTCTTGTTGGTAATTTTCTAAGATTGCTGCTATCGTACGGCCAATTGCAAGACCTGAACCGTTTAAGGTATGAACGAATTCTGGCTTACCATTTGCTTCTCTTCTGAAACGAATGCCAGCGCGTCTTGCTTGGAAATCTTCAAAATTAGAGCAAGAAGAAATTTCACGGTAGGTATCTTGGCTAGGAATCCAAACCTCAAGATCATATTTCTTCGCAGCGGTAAAGCCTAAGTCACCAGTACACATGCTCATGACACGATATGGTAATTGCAGAAGCTTGAGTACTTTTTCTGCATGTCCGGTTAGTTCCTCTAATGCTTCATAAGAGTCCTCTGGTTTAACAAATTGAACCAACTCTACTTTATTAAATTGGTGCTGACGGATTAAACCACGTGTATCACGACCAGCAGAACCCGCTTCAGAACGGAAGCTTCCACTAAACGCAACATATTTAGTCGGTAGGTCTTCTACACGAAGGATTTCTTCGCGATGATAGTTTGTCACCGGTACTTCAGCAGTTGGTACCATGAAATAATCCCAGCCTTCTAATTTAAACGCATCCTCTTCAAATTTAGGCAGCTGACCAGTTCCTGTCATGCTACTACGATTGACGATGGTTGGAGGGAGCATTTCGACATAACCATGCTCATCGGCATGTAAATCCATCATAAAGCTCCATAATGCACGCTCTAGTCTAGCTCCAAGACCTTTATAGAATACAAAGCGGCTTCCAGTTACTTTTCCAGCTCGTTCAAAATCAAGAATATCTAAATTTGTTGCAATATCCCAGTGTGGTTGTGCTTCAAATTGAAATGCTGGTACTTCTCCCCATTTACGAGCTTCTATATTATCATCTTCACTTTCACCAACTGGCACACTTTCATGTGGAATATTAGGAATAGATAGCATGATTGTTTGTAATGTTTCTTCAATCTCTCTTAATTCATCATCGTATTCTTTTATTTGGTCACCAACTTGACGCATTTCTTTAATTGCTTCATCAGCATCCTTTTTTTCCTTTTTCAGCTGTGAGATTTGCTTCGTTACTTCATTTCGTTGTGCCTTAAGTGCCTCAGTCTTGGTAATTAATTCACGACGACGTTCGTCTAGTTCACCAAAGCGGTCTAGCTCAGATAGGTCTTCACCGCGATGCTGCAGCTTTCCTTTTACTTCTTCAAAATTATTGCGTAAATACTTCATGTCTAACATGTGCATTTCCTCCTTTTATTAAATACAAAAAAACCCTCATCCCAAAAATAGGGACGAGAGTTTATATTCCCGCGTTGCCACCCTTGTTGAAGAGTAATCTCTTCCGGCTCTAGTCGTGTTAACGGTACGTAACCGGGTTTACTTACTATTATTTCGGTAAACCAGTTCAAGGATGGATTCACAGCAGATTTTCATCGATTCGCACCAACCATCGACTCTCTTTGGAAAATATTACTGTTACTATTTCCTATCATAACTTTTCTAAGTTCATTTTTTAGTTAATCATTATATTAGCTAATTTTTGTAAAAAGTGCAAGTTTTATTCTTAGACTGTTTTAGTTAACCATAATTCATTAAAAAAATTCACTCGCCATAGTTGATTATGACGAGTGAACATAATTACACATTATTCTTTCTTAAGAAAACCAGCCTTTAACCATATCGACAACAGAGGAGAAGATTCCGCTGAAGAAGTCGCCGACTGCACCTAGTGCTAGCATGAACCAGTTAGATTTCTCAACTGACTCGTCTGCGATTAAATCTACTGATAGATTAGTAGTATTCGTGATATAGCCATAATCATTATCACCAGTAAATACTAGTTGTGCTGTACCGATTTTATCGCCTTTTTCAACTGGTGCTACTAATTCGCCAGCTTCATTTAGCTTGCCTTCATCGATGTTGTATTCTAATTTATACAGCTCTTCGTCTCCTTTTTTAATTGGAAGGGAGATTCCTTCACCAATAGAGACTGCGACTTGATCTTCTTTCCCTTTTGCTACAGGAATTGTTTCTTTATCCTTCAGCTGATAGCCAGCAGCAAATAGTTCTTTATTTTCAAATTGGCCGAAACCATAATCCATTAATCTAGCAGTCTGCTCAAATCGAGCTTCCTTACTATCTGTACGCATGACAACAGTAATCAATCTTCTTCCGTCACGTTCTGCAGTACCAGTGAACGTATAACCTGCTAGGCCAGTGTAACCTGTCTTTAATCCATCGATTCCTTCATAGTGGAACTGCTTCAGGTATGTTGCTTCATGTGGCAGCATCCAGTTCAAGTTCTCTACTTTATATCCCTCAAATTCTGTCTCGATACGACTAGAAATCTCTAGTGCGTGTGGATAATCATTAATCAAGTTATAAGCTAACAATGCTAGAGAACGAGCGGAAAGCATGTCTGTTCCGTTTGGATCCGTACCTTCTGGATAGTTATCTCCAAGCGAGCTATTATCTAATCCAGTAGAGTTAACAAATTGGAAATCAGGAAGGCCCATTTCTTCTGCCTTTTGATTCATTCGTTTTACAAATTCACCTTCAGAACCAGATACTAGTTCAGCAAGGGCAATGGTTGTCCCATTATCAGAGAAGATGGCCATTGCTTCATATAATTCCTTTACGGTATACGGTTTATCTTGTGTTAGACCAATACCAGAAAACTCAGGGTTAGCTGAGATGCTATATGCGTAATCACTAATTTGTGTTGTTGTTTCCCATGTGATTTCCCCATTTTCAATCGCTTCCAAAACAAGATATTCCGTCATAATCTTTGTCATACTTGCTGGTGGAAGGGCAATATCAGGGTCTTTGGCATAAAGAACTTTCCCTGTATCCGCATCAACTAAAATAGCTGATTCAGCATCTAATTCTAATTCTTGAGCTTGTATATTCGTAGGTTGTGCTATAAATGATGTCATGGCTACTAGAATTGCTAGAGACACCATTAATAATTTTGAATAGATCTGTTTCAATGTTGTGACCTCCACCCTATATTTCAATGCTTTTATTTTTATAGAACACCTTTCCTATTTTATCATAAATTTAGCTATTATATAAACCCTCATCTCGCTTATTCTGTCGTAAATAGGTAGTTTTACTTATGCGTAATTTTTACCAATTACTAGAGTTGCTAGCTCATGCTTCTAGGAACTAATGAGGAATGCATAGCGTACCCAAAGCTAAACCGCTTTGATTGCTACATTCCTATCCCCAAAAGAAAAAACCGAACTTAATTGAATTCTAAGAGAGAATTACAATATCAGTTTGGTTTTTTCATAGGTAAGATTATTTTTTCAGCCTATTCCCTTCCAAAATTACCCTTTCAAGGAATAATTCGGTGCTTCTTTTGTAATTTGAACATCATGTGGATGACTTTCTGTTAGGCCAGCATTGGTAATGCGGATGAATTGTCCTTCATTGCGTAGTTGGTCTATTGTCGGTGTTCCACAATAACCCATACCGGAACGTAATCCGCCTAGTAATTGATGAATGGTATCTGCAAGTGGTCCTTTATAGGCCACTCTTCCTTCAATGCCCTCTGGTACTAGTTTTTTCGCATCGGCAGATTCTTGGAAGTAACGATCCTTTGAGCCTGCTTTCATCGCGCCTACAGATCCCATACCACGGTATACTTTATATCTTCTACCTTGATAGATTTCCGTTTCACCAGGGCTTTCAGATACCCCTGCAAACATACTTCCAAGCATTACCGCATGTGCTCCTGCTGCAATAGCCTTTGTAATATCACCAGAATATTTAATTCCACCATCTGCAATGACTGGAACACCATATTCTGCTGCTGCTTCTGCACAATCATAAACTGCTGTAATCTGAGGAACGCCGACACCTGCAACAACTCTTGTCGTACAAATCGAGCCAGGACCAATTCCAACTTTTACAATAGTTGCACCTGCTTCAATTAATGCTTTCGTTCCTTCTGCTGTTGCAACATTCCCCGCAATAATATCCAGTTCTGGATAAGCATTTCGGATTTTTCTCAATTGGTCTAATACACCTTGAGAATGACCATGTGCTGTATCGATAACTACGACATCCACACCAGCCTGAACTAGTGCTTCGATTCGTTTCACGGAATCTCCTGTAACCCCTACAGCTGCACCAACTAATAAACGACCTTGTGCATCCTTGGCAGCGTTTGGAAACTCAATTACTTTTTCAATATCTTTAATGGTAATTAATCCTTTTAAAATACCATGTTCATCTACTAGAGGTAATTTTTCAATTTTATATTGCTGAAGGATTTTTCCTGCTTCATCTAATGTCGTTCCAACGGAAGCAGTTACGAGGTTTTCACTAGTCATGACCTCAGAAATTTTAATAGAGTAGTCTTGGATAAAACGTAAATCACGGTTCGTAATGATACCAACAAGCTTCTGTTCTGTTTCACTATTGACTACCGGTACACCGGAAATGCGATATTTCCCCATTAAATGTTCTGCGTCGAATACTTGATGATCTGGTGTTAGGAAGAATGGATTGGTTATAACACCACTTTCAGAGCGTTTTACACGATCAACTTGTTCTGCTTGCTCTTCAATCGACATGTTCTTATGAATGATTCCTAAGCCGCCCTGTCTAGCCATTGCAATTGCCATTGTTGCTTCGGTCACGGTATCCATTCCAGCACTAATTAAAGGCGCATTTAGCTTGATATTCTTGGTTAAAACCGTACTGACATCTACCTCACGTGGTAGAACCTCTGACTTAGCAGGAAGTAATAGAACATCATCAAATGTTAATCCTTCTTTCTGAAACTTATCCTTTCTCATATAAAATCCTCCTTCAATTTAGTAGTGAAAACAAAGGTAAAAGAATATTATATCTAACTCTGGGAAAGCTAATACGTATATCTATTGTTATATACAATACGCCAACCGAATCATAATTTCAATAAGAGATTGCTGTTAATTTAATGTTCATATTTTCAAATTTTTCTATCAAAAAAGAGGAAGTATTTTATGCGTTTTTCGGAAGATATTCAGTCGTTTTACACGTATTTACAATCACAGCAAACCGCCCAGAAATATTTATATCTTTGCTACCTGCCTTTAGAAGATGTCGATGCTGAGCGGAAAAGCTACGAAAATTGTAATGTCTTTATGTATTGCTTAAACCATGGAAAAGAATACTATCGTGCAGGTGAACAGCTTGATTTAGTATTAAAACCTGTCATGTTCTTTTATGGGATGGCCCATTTATTAAAAGCATGCTTGCTAACGAAAAGACCGGAGTATCCTGAATCTACCTCTGTGCTAGCACACGGTGTATCAGCTAGAAAGCGGAAAAAGAAGGACTATAGCTTTTTAGAGGATGAGGTTAAGGTACAGCATAAAGGATTATTTCCATACTTTTCACAGCATCTCTTCGGAATCAAACAGCTGCCGTTTGAAAAAATGACGATGAGAAGCTTATTTAGCCTTATTCCAGAGCTAATCAACTACTTTGCGTTAGAACAGGATCAAAGCTTGATTCCAATCGGGAAAAGGGGAGATAGATTAATCCGTATCCCAAAAGAAGTTTGCGATCATTATCATATGACAGAAAATGCGTTAATCAAGCGGTTGAAGGATTATCTGTCTTTTCAGGAAAGCCAGATAGATTCCGAATCGATTACGCTCCACTTAACAGACACCCTTATCCCAACCGTAAGCCCTTTTCAAATGGACCTGGATGGCATGATCTATCTCCCTACTGATCGACAGCTCTTTTTTCCACTATCGGAAATAATGGTACACTATTTGCTTTTATACAATCTTAGTATGCTATCCCGTTATGAAGCAGAATGGTGGGGAGAATTATTAGCAACGAAGCCGGATGTGGATTATCCATTCATCTCAAGCTTTTTAACGATTACCCAGAAGAAGATTCCACTCTTAATTGGGGAATATCTTCATAAGAAAATAGAGGGGCAATAAGCTGCTCCCTCTATACTATTTCCTTAATATGCAAATTATGATGATTGCTTAACGTAATGATTTCTCCATTGTCTAATCGAATAATCGGTCTAGTAGGTTGTTTTTGATCAATAAAGACAATCTCCCCAACCTGTTCATTCGATAGGACAATTCTCGTTCCAATAGAAAAATTAGCAATAGCATCGACGAAGACTTGAACGACGCGAGGATCTAGCTTGCTAAATTGATCCTGTTGTAATGCTTCAATCACTTTAAATGGTGATTGCTTCTTTCGATATACCCGTTCACTTGTCATCGCATGGTACATATCACATACGGCAATAATTCTAGCAAAGCCGTGAATTTTTTCTTGCGATAAGCCTAAAGGGTATCCGCTTCCATCTATTCGCTCATGGTGCTGAAGAACTGCTAATTTCACGGTATAAGGGAATGTCGAAATCTGTTCCAACATACGATAAGAGTAGGTTGGGTGTTTTCGCATCTCTTTGATTTCCTCTTTTGTCAATTCGCCTTCTTTATAGATGGAATAGGTATCTAATTTTGCCATGCCCGCATCGCATAATAATCCAGCCATTCCAATTTGATACCATTCTCCTTTTTGATACCCCATCTTCTTGCCTAAATAAGCACTAAGAATGGACACAGCGACACTGTGGTGGAAAAAATAATCCTTTTTATTCGCATACTGATGGAGAGTATATATTTCGGAACCAATATCGTCCATTCGGTCAATTAACGGTAAAATTAGATTCCGAACTGCCAAGCTATCAATAGGGATACTATTACACCAAGAATGATACAGCTTCTTGTATTCTGCTACGACATGCAGGTAATGTTCTTTAAAAGATAACAGTGGTGCAAGGTGGTTTGATGTTGGACTAGGTGATTCCACTTGTTCATCCGTGGTCTTGGGCTTAAATGGTGTACCATCCTTCAGCCGTTCCGAAACATCAACCTGTTTAATTAAAAATTTATGTAATATCTTAATATGCTTTTCATCTAATACGGTATTTTGGGGGATAATTGGACGGTTTGTTTTCCCTCTAACCTCACGTAAGAGAATACAACCAGGAACTATTTGAGTTGGTGTAACACGCATGTTATTCCCTCCCTTTGATGAATATTGGTGACGAAGGAGAGTTATTTCTTCGTCACCTCATTTTTATCTATTATTCATCTTCTGAACTAGCTTCTCCTGAAACATTTGCTTCTTCTTCATTAGGAGCCTCTAACTCTTCTTCATCCTTATCAATCTTCGCTACCGTTGCTACTTCTTCGCCTTCTTGTAAACGGATTAGACGAACACCGCGTGTGTTTCTTCCTGTTTGTGATATTCCTTCTACTGGAATACGGATTAACACACCAGCTGCTGTAATTAACATAATATCTTCATCACCGGTAACTGCTTGTACAGAGACAATATGACCAGTTTCTTCGGATATTTTCGCTGTGAAGATCCCTTTACCACCACGATTGGTAATACGGTATTGGTCTTCTGGTGTACGTTTTCCGATACCTTTATTCGTAACATGTAGAATTTGTAAGCCTTCTTCTAGTATTTCCATCGAAACTACTTCATCATCGTCACGTAAGGAGATACCACGAACACCCGTAGCAGTTCTACCCATAAGTCTTACCTGATCTTCAGGGAAGCGAATTAAATAGCCTTCCTTCGTAGCAATCATAATATCCTTCGTTCCATCTGTTAAACGGACAGAGATTAGTTCGTCATCATCACGTAAACCAAGTGCGATTAGACCGCCTTTACGAATATTAGCAAATTGCGATAGGCTAGTCCGTTTTGAAATCCCTTGCTTCGTCGTGAAGAAGAAGTTTAGGTCCTCACTAAATTCGCTAACAGAGATGACCGCATTAATCCATTCTTCTTTTTCAATTTGAAGGAGGTTAATAATTGGTAATCCTTTTGCAGTTCGGCTATATTCCGGAATTTCGTATCCTTTTACCTTGTATACCTTCCCTTTATTCGTAAAGAATAAAATCGTATCATGGGTGGATGTTGATACAAGATGCTCCACAAAGTCATCCTCATTCGTACCCATTCCCTGGATTCCACGGCCACCACGCTTTTGAACACGGTAGGTGGAAGAAGGTAGGCGTTTAATATAGCCTTTATGGGTTAGGGTAATCACGATATTTTCTTCCGGAATTAAATCTTCATCCTCAAAGAAATCAGAGCCACCAACGGTAATTTCAGTTCGGCGATCATCACCATATTTCTCTTTGATTTCGGTTAATTCTTCACGGATAATTTCTAATACTTTTTCTTCATCCGCTAGAACAGCCCTTAATTCTTGAATGAGCTTTTGTAACTCATTGTATTCATTTTCTATCTTTTCACGCTCTAAACCAGTTAAGCGTTGTAATCTCATGTCTAGGATTGCTTGTGCTTGTTTTTCAGTTAAGCTAAAGCGTGTCATTAAGCCTTCACGAGCAACATCTGCCGTTTTGGAATTACGGATTAAAGCAATCACTTCATCCAAGTGATCTAAGGCAATACGTAGACCTTCTAAAATATGAGCTCTTGCTTCTGCTTTTCGTAATTCAAATTCCGTACGGCGTCGAATGATTACTTTTTGATGGTCTAAATAATGAATCAGACATTCTTTAATATTTAATACCTTTGGAATACCGTTTACAAGTGCTAATGTATTGACCCCAAAAGTAGTTTGTAATGACGTATATTTGTACAGGTTGTTTAGTAATACATTCGCATTAACATCACGACGTAACTCCATCACAATACGCATACCATTACGATCGGATTCATCACGTAGGTCGGTAATTCCTTCAATCCGCTTATCACGAACTAACTCAGCAATTTTTTCAATTAGCTTCGCTTTGTTTACTTGGTATGGTAGCTCTGTTACGAGAATAGTCGATTTACCATTTGCTTGTTCTTCTATTTCCACTTTAGCGCGAACCGTAACCGAGCCTTTACCAGTTTCATAGGCTCTACGAATACCACTTCGTCCTAAAATAATCCCAGCAGTAGGGAAGTCCGGTCCTGGTAAGTAATTTTCCATAATCTCATCAATGGTGATTTCTGGATCCTTACTCACGGCTAAAACGGCATCAATCGTTTCGCCTAGATTATGTGGCGGAATATTAGTAGCCATCCCAACGGCAATCCCTGATGCTCCATTCACTAATAGGTTTGGAAAACGAGAAGGGAAGACTGCTGGCTCTCGTTCGGAACCATCATAGTTATCTTGATAATCAATGGTGTCTTTATTAATATCACGCAGTAGCTCCATCGATATCTTTGACATTCTCGCTTCGGTATAACGCATTGCAGCAGCTGAGTCACCATCGACAGAACCGAAGTTACCATGCCCATCCACTAATGGGTAACGATAACTAAATGGCTGTGCCATACGTACCATCGCTTCGTAAACAGCAGAGTCACCATGCGGGTGATACTTACCAATTACTTCTCCAACAATACGTGCAGATTTTTTATATGCTTTATCGGAATGCATTCCTAAATCATTCATCGCATATAATATTCTTCGGTGTACAGGCTTCATTCCATCACGTACATCAGGCAATGCACGTGCAACAATTACACTCATCGCATAATCTAAAAAGGATGTCCGCACTTCTTGGCTTATATTTATTTCTTTTACGCTTTGACGTTCCTGATCCGCCATCGATTAAAAACCTCCTGATAATGTCTAGACCATCTATATCGTTTTAGACATTTATGGAAACCGAATGAATCGGTTTCCGAATTCTATTACATTTTATTTAGCTAGCTTAAATATCCAAGTTTTTCACGTATTGAGCATTCTCTTCAATGAACTGACGTCTAGGTTCTACTTTATCACCCATCAACATATCAAATACCTGATCCGCTTCAATCGCGTCTTTTAACTCCACCTGTAGCAAGGTACGGTTGTTTGGATCCATCGTTGTTTCCCAAAGCTGTTCGGCATTCATCTCACCAAGACCTTTGTAACGTTGGATACCAGGTTTTGGCACCTCTGGTAATTCTCTTAAAATCCTATCCATCTCAGCATCATTATACGCATAATGTACAGCCTTACCTTGTTGGACCTTGTAAAGAGGTGGTTGGGCGATATAAATATAGCCATGTTCAATTAATGGACGCATAAAACGGTAGAAAAATGTTAATAGTAATGTTCGTATATGTGCACCATCAACATCGGCATCGGTCATAATGACGATTTTTTGATATCTTGCTTTTGTGATATCAAAGTCATCGCCAATACCGGTTCCCATCGCCGTAATCATAGAACGTACTTCCAGATTAGATAAAATACGGTCTAAACGCGCTTTTTCCACGTTTAAGATTTTACCTCGTAACGGTAAAATTGCTTGGAAATGTCTATCTCTACCTTGTTTTGCCGATCCACCCGCAGAGTCACCCTCTACGATATATAGTTCACTAATGGAAGCATCCTTCGATGAACAGTCAGCAAGCTTACCTGGTAAATTCGAAATTTCAAGGGCACTTTTTCTTCTCGTTAAATCTCGTGCTTTTTTCGCAGCAGCACGTGCACGGGAAGCCATTAATCCTTTTTCTACAATGGTTTTACCAACAGATGGATTTTCAAGTAAAAACGTAGAAAATAACTCACTAAAGATCGAGTCTGTAATCGCACGAACCTCGCTATTTCCTAGCTTCGTTTTCGTTTGCCCTTCAAACTGTGGATCTGGGTGTTTAACGGAAACGATTGCGGTAATTCCTTCGCGTACATCATCCCCAGTTAAATTAGGCTCATTTTCCTTCATAAGACCATTTTTTCGAGCATAATCATTAATGACACGGGTTAGGCCTGTCTTAAAGCCAGACTCATGTGTACCGCCTTCATACGTATGAATATTATTCGCAAAAGAGTAAATGCTGCTATTAAAGCCTTCGTTGTATTGAACCGATACTTCAACACTTATCCCTTGATCTTCACCTTCTGCATAGAAAGGCTCATGTAGTACCTCTTTATTACGGTTGATATATTCCACATACTCACTAATACCACCCTCATAATGGAAGGACTGTGGCTCTTCTCCCGTACGTTTGTCCTCAATGGTGATACGAATACCTTTATTCAAGAAAGCAAGCTCACGTACACGTTGTACGAGCGTGTCTAAATCATACGTAGTCGTTTCTGTAAAGATTTCTGGGTCTGGTTTAAAGTGTGTGGTCGTACCAGTGTGATCGGTCTCCCCAACTATCTGAAGTTCATTAGTCGGTACACCACGTTCAAATCCGATATAGTGAATTTTCCCATCACGATGGACATATACTTCTAAATTAGTTGATAGTGCATTTACTACGGAAGCACCTACACCATGTAGTCCACCAGACACTTTATATCCGCCACCGCCGAATTTACCACCGGCATGGAGTACTGTCATGATGACTTCAACTGCTGGTTTACCTGTCTTTTTTTGAATATCGACTGGAATTCCACGGCCATTATCTTTTACTGTAATACTGTTATCCTCTTCGATAATGACTTGGATATGATCACAATAGCCTGCTAATGCTTCATCAATACTGTTATCAACGATTTCCCAAACTAAGTGATGTAGTCCCTTTACACTTGTAGAACCAATATACATCCCTGGTCTTTTTCGTACTGCTTCTAAACCTTCTAATACTTGTATCTGGTCGGCATTATACGACTGATCTGCTTTTACGTTTTCTTCCATTGCTTTTTCCACCTACATTCTAATTATTCAAGCTCTAGATCCTCTGAATAATCATCAAGTTTACTGATAGTTGATTTTATACTTGCCCGTTTCTTTAATGTTGCAACAGACAATGCACTAAAATACAACTGATTATTCGTGATAACGACTGACTTTGCACCTTCCTTAGGTCCAATAATATGTGTTTGGTTAGCTGTTATCATCTCGTCCATGATTGTTGATGACGAAATAATATTATGGTCAACAATGGAAATAATATCGTTTGACCGGATAACATTGCCATTTCCAATATGAATAAACAATTTCTATTCCCCCAACAAGTCACCTATTGTCATTACCTAGTGACTGTTCCATTATGGACCCTGAATATATCTGCTTTCTCCAAGGTTTCGTGATGAATGCCATCAACACTAGTTGTCGAAACAAAGGTTTGAACCTTACCTTGAATCGTATTTAGAAGATGTGATTGCCTAAAATCATCTAATTCACTTAGGACATCATCCAGTAATAGGATCGGATATTCTCCTACCTCGCTATATATAAGATCGATTTCAGCAAGCTTTAAAGACAATGCGGTTGTCCGCTGCTGACCTTGTGACCCATAGGTTTGAACATTTTTTCCGTTCACATAAAAAAGGATGTCATCCCGATGTGGTCCTAAAAGCGTTGTTCCACGTTCAATCTCTTTTTCTATAATTTGATTGAATTTCTCCTGATAACTATTTTCTATTTTCTCCCTAGATGCGCCTTCTAATACTTCAATTGAAGGTGAATAAACAATCTCTAACGCTTCTAGTTCATGACTAATTCCATGATGAATTGGCTTTGCCCATTTTCTTAATAGCTCAATAAAGGCAAAGCGTCTTTCTAAAATCGTACTGGCATGCTCTATTAGTTGCTCGGTTAGAATACCAAGCATCACCCGATCCATACTTCGATCTCGCTGCATTTGCTTCAACAAATGATTCCGCTGCTTGAGTACTTTTTGAAATTGTCCAAGGTGATAAATATATCGTGGCTGGATTTGACCTAGTTCCATATCGATAAATCTTCTACGAATTTGTGGAGGTCCTTTTACGAGTGTCAAGTCTTCAGGGGCGAACATGACGACGTTTAAGTTACCAATATAATCACTTAATCTTCTTTGCTCTAAGTGATTCAACTTAGCCTTTTTGCCTTTGGCAGAGATGACGATTTCCAGTGGAATCGACTGATTTCGCTTTTTTACTCTACCTTCTATTTTAGCATACTCTGTATCCCAACGGATTAATTCTTTTTCTTTTGGTGTCCGGTGGGATTTCGTAAAGGCGAGAAGGTAGATAGATTCCATTAGGTTCGTTTTCCCTTGTGCATTCTCACCTATAATGACATTTACTTTATTGGCAAAGCTAAGCTCTAATTTTTGGTAATTTCTATAATTGGTTAGTATTATTTCTTCAATATGCATGTAGATTCCTCATTTAGGAACTAATCTTTCTTAACCACAATAAAAGATCCAGCACCCTCAATTTCTACAACATCATTCGGGTATAGCTTTCTTCCTCGACGTTGTTCTCTTTCTCCATTAACAATTGCACCTTGATCTTGTAAAAATGCTTTTACCATACCACCGGATTCTAATACATTGGTAAGTTTTACAAATTGGCCAAGGGTGATATATTCCGTATTAATTTCAATTTCTGTATGCAAGTTGATCACCAGTTTCTTATTGTTTATTTGAAATCATCGCTTATTATCATTTTACTAAAGTTTTTGCTTTAAGGAAAGGTATGCCCCTTAAATTATAGTTAAAACGGTTATATAGGCTTATAAATGCATTTATGTGCATAAAAAAATGGCTTTTATCATTCATTTTGGTGATAAAAGCCATTTTTTTATTCTAGCCAGAACCACTGCCGGTATACACTGCACTTTCTAACAGGTTGCCTATCAGCCCTTTGTGCTACTTCTTAAGGGGGCATGGAGGTTCATTAATCCAGCAGGAGTCTCCGTGCATACCGACCGTTCCGTATAGTTATGATTATTTTCAAGAGCATTTTATCTCTTTAGCAATGGAAATACTTGTTTCCTCAGTGCTTCGATTGGAGATTGACCAATACTACTCTTTATGGAAATATACTTATCCACATGTTAATAAGTTCGTACTGGCAAGATTAATTGAATCATGGCTGGATCGTTGATAGGGCGGATGATGAATGGTCTCATTGCTCCAGTGAAATCTACCATCACTTCATCAACATCCATAACTTTTAATGCATCTAACATATATTTAGAGCTAAACGAAATCTTCAGTTCTTCTCCTTCGATGGATTGTACGGTCAGTTCTTCCGATACATGTCCAACCTCAGGGGAATTACTTGTGATTTCTACAATATTTTGATCTAACGTAGATAATTTTACGACATTATTCCGTTCCTCACGTGCTAGTAAAGAAGCACGATCAATACTAGAAATTAAGTCTTTTGTTTTGACTTGTAGAACGGTTTTACTCTGTTCAGGAATTAATCGAGATGTTTCTGGATAGTTACCGTCAAGAATTCTCGATAGGAAGTTTAAGTGTTTCGTTCTGAATAAGATTTGGTTATTTGTTACACTAATTTCTACCATTTCTTCCGAGTCATCAAGAATTTTATTTAATTCATTTAAGCTTTTTCCTGGTACAACGATGCTTTGGAATTGAACCTTTGTTGAATTAACAGGAACTTCTCTAGATGCTAATCGGTGACTATCTGTTGCGGTAAAGGATAATTTATTATCGACAAGTGATAAATTGACACCAGTTAGAATTGGTCTCGTTTCCATAGATGAAACGGCAAATACAGTTTGCTTAATTAAGCTTTTTAATAAATCAGTAGGTAGTTCAAAGCTATCATCTGTTTGTAATTTTGGTAGTTGAGGGTACTCTTCTGCATCTTGACCATTTAAATGGAATTCTGCTTTACCAGAACGAATTGTGACGCTAAGATTTTCATCCGCTTCAATTTCTACATGTTGTTCAGGTAATTTCCGTACAATATCGGGGAAGTATTTCGCATGTAATACAATACTTCCTTCTTCGATATTTTCTACATTGACCATTCCTTCTTCTTCAGCTGGAATATAAGATTCAATCGAAATATCAGAATCACTACCAGTTAACGTAATGCCATGAGATTTCGCCTCAATTTTCATTCCAGTTAAAATTGGAATCGCTGTTCTTGAAGATATAGCTTTCATTACATCTTGAACACTATCGATTAATTGATCACGTTGAATCGTAAATTTCATGAAAAAATCCTCCAATGGATGGTTCTATATATATTTATTTTTTATTATAAAAAGATAGTAATAATAGTAATAAGGGCTGTGATTATGTGGATAACCCGTTTGAACCTAGATAGAATATAGTTATCCACATGTGAATAAACTGTTTGTAACTGTGTATGTGTTATCCACGCTATAAACAGGGGATAGCATCTTAAAGAGCGTGTAATTGTTGTTTAATTTCTTCAATTTCTTTCGCAAAAAGAGAATCCTTATCTAACATGCCTGCTATTTTTTCATGGGCATGGATGACAGTTGTATGATCACGACCGCCAAATTCTTCCCCAATTTTAGGTAAGGAATAATCGGTTAGTTCTCTAGATAAATACATCGCAATTTGTCGTGGAAAGGCAATGGACTTTGTACGTTTCTTAGCTAAAAAGTCTTCTTTTTTGACATTATATTTCTCGCCAACCACTTCCATAATCGTAGCAATTGTAATCACTCGAGGTTTATTGTTAGGAATAATATCTTTTAATGCATCTGCTGCTAATGCCGCATCAACATCTTGATTAACAAGTGATGAGTAAGCCACAACGCGAATTAATGCACCTTCAAGCTCGCGAATATTCGTATCGATTTGATTAGCAATATAGAGCATGACTTCATTTGGAATATCAAGTCCTTCAGCTTTAGCCTTTTTCGTTAAAATGGCGATCCTGGTTTCCAAGTCAGGAGGGGTGATATCCGTTATAAGTCCCCATTCAAATCGAGAACGAAGGCGATCTTCCAGTGTTGGTATTTCCTTTGGTGGCCGGTCACTAGAAATAATAATTTGTTTATTTGCTTCATGAAGCGCATTAAAGGTATGGAAGAATTCCTCCTGGGTTGACTCTTTTCCAGCAATAAATTGGATGTCGTCTATTAGCAACACATCAACATTACGGTATTTATTACGGAAGTTAGTCGTTTTGTTTTCCATAATGGCGTCGATAAATTCATTCGTGAACTTCTCAGACGAAATATATACCACCTTGGCATCTTTATTATGTTCTAGTACATAGTGGCCAATCGCATGCATTAAGTGGGTTTTCCCCAAGCCAACGCCCCCATATATAAATAATGGGTTGTAAGCTTTCGCAGGTGCTTCAGCAACAGCTAAGGATGCGGCATGAGCAAAACGGTTTCCGGATCCAATTACAAATGTATCAAATGTATATTTAGGATTTAGCATCGTTTTTCCGTCATGGGTGTCATGAACATTTGCTTTTGGCTTTGGCTTCTGCTTAAATTCCTCTTCAATGACAGTATCTAGAATAATAATTTTTATATTAAGCTTTGACCCTGTTACTTCTAGTAAAACCTTTTGAATTAGCTGGGAGTATTGTTCTTCTAACCAATCTCTAGCAAATTCGGTTGGAGCAGATATCGTTAGCGTATTTCCTTCTAAATTCTCTGCTTTCGTCTCCTTTAACCATGTATCAAAGCTAGGTTTACTGATTTTTTCCTCTATCTTTTCAAGCGTAGCATTCCATAAATCATGGATATTTTCCAATTCGTTCCCCCCTTTCAAGTAACGATAATAGATTAGCCTAAATTAAGAATAAAAAACCTCTCTCAATCTTTTCCGCATATTTTAAAAAGATGCTTCATAAGATGGAAAGGTATATAATCTATTATTTCTTTCACAGATAGAACAAGGTTAAACTATTTCCAGCTTGCAATAGAAAATCATCCCATTTGCTATTAAAATGTGATGTTTTCTAACGATAACTACAAAAAATAGTTACATGTGGTTGTGGATAATTTACATTATACAGTACAAGTATGGAAAAGAGTTATTCGCAGATTATAAAAATTTGTGGATAGGTTAAAAACAGACTGTGAATAATTGTCCACAGGATATCCACAAATTGTGCATAAGTTTTACTAGAGAAATACTTATTAACATATTAAAACACAACTATAATATCAAAAAAAAGCAAGCTCTGCAATGGTTTTTCGACAGTTATCCACAATATCTAGTGGTTGTAGACATTTTTTATTCACACCACTATATTTTGTGATTATCTTGTCGACAAATGTTGTGGATAGAAAATTGGGCGTAAAAATTCATGAACAAGGTGTGTGGATAAGTGTTTTTGTGTTGTAAAAGGGGGAATAATTATCGTACTTGTTTGTGAATGAAATAAAATCGGGATTGTTAAAAGAGGAATAAATGTAAGTTTTTCTGAAAATGCAAGTTGACGTTGGTGGATTTTTTCAGTATAATTGCATGGATGTCTATTGGATTAGATTTTGTCTTGGAGAAATAAGATCCCTCGGGGAGGTGCAACATAAATGAAAAGAACGTTTCAACCAAATAACCGTAAGCGTAAAAAGGTACATGGCTTTCGCGCACGTATGAGCACTAAAAACGGTCGTAAAGTTTTAGCTCGTCGTCGTCGTAAAGGAAGAAAAGTATTATCTGCATAGGCCACTGAAGCGTCAGTGGTCTTTTTTACGCTAGAGAGAGAATGAACGGTGTAAAAACGGAATTCTAAATTGGATAGAATAAACTTTAAAGCAGTGGTTCACAATGGATATAGACCCACCTGCTTTTTTTACATAAAGAACAGGGGAACTTGGCTTTTTTAGTGTTAGGTGATGAGTGATGAAGAAAGAATATCGGGTGAAGGACAATAAAGATTTTCAAGCTATTTTTAAAAAGGGGAAATCTTTTGCGAATCGACAGTTGGTTATCTATTATATGAAGAAAAAGGATCAGGAACATTTTCGAATTGGCTTATCTGTAGGCAAAAAGATTGGGAATGCGGTCGTACGGAACCGGATTAAACGTTATTTACGGCAAGCATTTCATGAGCTAGAAAATGATATTGAAGCTTCCTATGATATGATTATTATTGCGAGGCAGCCAACTAAGTCGATGGATTTTTTTGAGGTAAAGAAAAGCTTAACGCACTTATTGTCGAAAGAAAGACTATTAAAGCGTAGGTAATGTGTTAGATTAAGATAGAATCTAATGCTCGTTTATTGTAAAATATGTGTTATAAAAGTTAATGATAGATGAAAGCGATTTTTTTGTTGGACTAGTTAGGAGGAGCAGAAGTTGCGTAAGAAGATATTTTTTATAGCAATACTAATTGGATTGCTAGTAGTATTATCTGGTTGTACAGAAATAGATCAGCCAATTACAGCGGAAAGTGAAGGAATATGGAATAGTTATTTTGTTTATCCGTTATCATGGTTAATAATGTATTTTGCTGATTTATTTAACGAGGACTATGGATTAGGAATTATTATAGTGACAGTAATTATTCGTACGTTATTACTTCCACTAAATATTAAGCAATTAAAAAGTTCTAAAGCGATGCAAGATATTCAACCGGCTTTAAAAGAATTACAAGCGAAATATAGCTCAAAAGATGCGAACACACAGCAGAAATTGCAGCAGGAAACGATGGCACTATTTCAAAAGCATGGCGTTAACCCACTAGCTGGTTGTTTACCAATCTTTATTCAAATGCCAATCTTACTTGGTATTTATCATGCGATTATGCGTACTGAGGCAATTGGTGGGCATACATTCCTTTGGTTCCCATTGGATCAAGTGGATTATGTATTACCGATTATTGCTGGTTTAACAACATTCTTACAGCAAAAACTAATGATGGCAGGAAGCCCTGCAGCAGCAAACCCACAAATGACGGTTATGCTTTATATGATGCCGATTATGATTACGGTATTTGCATTCTTCTTCCCAGCTGCATTAGCACTTTACTGGGTAATTGGTAACTTATTCATGATTGCACAAACCATTTTCATTCGTAAGCCAATGATGAAGGATACGAATTCTGGGGGAGACAAAAAGTGAGAGAAGTAACTGCTACTGGACAAACAGTTGACGAAGCGGTCCAATCAGCATTAGAGCAGTTAAACACATCTAGGGACCAAGTAGAAGTGGATATTATTGATGAGGGAAAAAAAGGAATTCTAGGTGTATTCGGTGCTAAGCGTGCCATTGTAAAGGTAAGGCTAGCTAAGAACCCAATCCAAGAAGCTGAAAAATTCATCCTTAATGTTGTGAAAAATATGAATGTAGAAGTGGATATTACCACTACTGTGGATGGGAACCATGTTAATTTTGATTTAAGTGGAGAGAAAATTGCGCTCTTAATCGGAAAACGTGGACAAACCTTAAATGCATTACAATATTTAACACATTTAGTCATCAATAAAGAAGGCAATCAGTACTATACGGTTACATTAGATGCGGAAGGCTACCGCGGGCGCCGTAAGGAAACTCTTGAAACTTTAGCGTTACGTATGGCAGACAAGGCAAAGCGCTTTAATAAAAAGGTTGCACTTGAACCAATGCCAGCCTATGAAAGAAAAATCATTCATAGTGTATTACAAAATAATCAAGATATATCGACATATTCCGATGGAGTCGAACCACATCGACATGTCGTTATTAAACCATAGTAAGTAAAAGACCTCTGGCGAACCAGGGGTCTTTTTTTTGAAAGATAAGAAAGCATAAAGATACCGCAGTGTTATAACTGTGGTATTTTTTTTGCGGATTGGACGGAGATGGGCAGTTGGAGTGCCCTTTTTGCGGTTGGGTGAGAGTAGAGAGGGCAGGGTGAACGGAGGATGTCTGTCGATGCCCTTATTAGGTTGAGTGAGCTTTAAAAGGTAATAGAGAGATGATGTCAGTGCCCTTTTTTCGGTCGGGTGAGGTGAGAAAGGTAACAGAGGGAGAGTATCAATGCCCTTTTTCGGATGAGCGAGCTGAAAAAGGTAACAGAGAGAGAGTATCAGTGCCCTTTTTCCGTTGAGAGAGTCGAAAAAGGTAACAGAGAGAGTGTGTCAGAGCCCTTTTTCCGTTGGTCGAGCCGAAAAAGGTAACAGAGGGATAGTGTCAGAGCCCTTTTTAGGTTGAGTTAGGAGAAAAAGGTAACAGAGGGATAGTGTCAGAGCCCTTTTTTGGTCGGGGGAGCCGAAAAAGGTAACAGAGAGAGTGTGTCAGAGCCCTTTTTTGGTCGGTCGAGCCGAAAAAGGTAACAGAGAGAGAGTATCAGTGCCCTTTTTTGGTCGGGAGAGCCGAAAAAGGTAACAGAGAGAGTGTGTCAGAGCCCTTTTTCCGTTGAGAGAGTCGAAAAAGGTAACAGAGAGAGAGTATCAGAGCCCTTTTTTGGTCGGGGGAGCCGAAAAAGGTAACAGAGGGATAGTATCAGAGTCCTTTATTAGTTGAGCAAGGATTAAGTCCATATAATTGTATAAAAAGAAAGGATCATTATCATATCCATGTTACAGTGTTTTCGACCAAGAAAATCAGTAAATGGAGGTAATGATAATGATCCAACTCAATATTACACTAGATTTCGAAAAAATAAAAGAGGGTATCATGGATTCTAACTTAGATGATGTTCTGAAATCCATGGTTGTTTTAGTGTTAAACAAAGACATGGAAAGAGATGACTATATGCTAAAACTCCTCTCAGAATCGTAATGGATACGATGAAAGAGGTTATGTCTTGAATAGGGAAGCAGTAAACGATAGAGGATCGCAAATAGTGAATAAAATCAAAGGTTAAGTTTGAGAGCAGTAAGTAAGCAAATATCCTCGTGTATGTTTTAAGGAAAGTGTTCCATACTAATGAATAATGTTTGGATGTAAAAGGAGAAGGTACTAGTGGAAAAATTTAATGGAACTGTATTTCATGGAGAACTTGAACAAAATAGCTTCTACTTAACACAAGTAAAGAATATTTCCACTGCATCAACCTTGTCTTTGGAACAGTTAGTTAAAATGGCTTCCTATTTAGATAGACAGAACGATTCTTGTTATATTACCGTAAATGACCAAGTTCCCATTTTGTTAAATGATGTTGATATGAAAAATCTGCAAAGGGATTTAGAAGTAATCTTGCAGCAAATACATTAACATAGGAAGGAAGATTTGATGGGTAAAGATAAGAAAGCGTTAAATAAATCTAAAGATGTGGCAGAAAAGTATTTTGATGTATCAGGATACGAAAGTAATAATCAAGCCGAAAAGGGTATGGCTATTACACATGAGCAAGCAACCGATGCGTATACGGAAGGTACCATTGATGGCAGCATTGATCAGCTAGATGAGCAAGGAGAGCTAAAGAGTTATCATGGGGAGGAACTAGACAAGGATAAATTCTAGTACAGATAATGCATAGTATATGAAAAAAGGCTAAGTACCCTAATATAGGAACTTAGTCTTTTTGCTTACGGATCACGTACCTTATAGCACCTATTAATCCAGGTATGAGAAATGCGATACCGAAGAATAAGGTAAGTAAATTGAGATGTGGTGTTTCATAATAGGTAAACCATTCTTTGAAAAAAGAAGATTCCACTATGTTTCCCAAAAGTTTCCCATCCATATCACGATAATTAGGCATCCATCCAGTAGATTCAAACGTGATAAAAATTAGTTGGGATAGGATAAATACACCAATGGAAGACACCCAACTCTCCCTCCAAAACGGCCGAGACTTTTGCTTCGTAACCAATTGCGTTCTCCCCCTTTCTTCTCATAGTAGCAATACGACAGAATAAGATAAAAAGTTTCAAAATTCGTCTCCTATTGGTTAGGAACGATTGAATGCTGCTGTATGTAGTAGCGTCAAAAGGATTATCAGAGGCTGGGACATAACTAAAACAAAGGTAATAAAATACTAACAATCACTATATTTCCGGGGTGGATTTGATGCGCTAACTTTCATGTTCGGTTTATCCTATGTTAGAAATAGCTATGTCCCAGCCCCAGTAAATTCTCTCCAGCTTGTGCATAAATTTTATACACAAGCTATTTTTACTATAAAACAATGTTGTGCATAACTAATTTTTTATCTCTAACCAACTTATCCACATGTTAGTAAGTAGTGAAAGGATAAAATGAAAAAAATATTATTGTGGATAAGTTTATTTTTGCTGGAAGTTGTGTTATTCTATTAAGTTAGTGACGGTAAAAATCCGTTGCTATAAAATTGTGGATAAAAAATAGCGTTTATATAGATAGAAAATGTTAGTGGAGGTGAAAAGAATGTTGGAGACAGATACGATTACGGCGATTTCAACCCCGATAGGTGAGGGAGCAATTTCGATTGTTCGTTTAAGTGGGCCAGATGCATTAGAAATAACGGGGAAGATTTATCAAGGGAAAGATATAACGAAGGTAGATTCGCATACGATTCATTATGGTAAAATAATCGATCCAGAAACGAATGAAGTTGCGGAAGAGGTAATGGTAACCATAATGCGTGGACCGAAAACCTTTACCCGTGAAGATGTAGTAGAGATTAATTGTCATGGAGGATTAGTTTCTGTTAATCGTGTGCTTGAAATTGTATTATCGCAGGGTGCGCGTTTAGCAGATCCTGGTGAGTTTACCAAACGTGCCTTTTTGAATGGACGTATTGATTTATCACAGGCTGAAGCGGTAATGGACTTGATTCGTGCTAAGACAGATAAAGCGATGAATGTAGCATTAAAGCAAATGGATGGCCGTTTATCTGCTTTAATTAAGAAATATCGCCAGTCTCTATTGGAAACCGTCGCACATGTAGAGGTTAATATCGATTATCCAGAATATGATGATGTAGAAGAAATGTCTCATGAGATGATGCGACAAAAAACGAAAGAAGTGCATGGAGAGATAGAAGAGCTATTAAGTGTAGCTAAACAAGGAAAAATCCTTCGGGAAGGAATTGCTACTGCGATTATTGGTCGTCCAAACGTAGGTAAATCCTCCTTACTCAATGCATTAGTACAAGAAAACAAAGCGATTGTTACCGATATTCCAGGTACGACACGAGATATTATTGAGGAATATGTAAATGTACGAGGTATTCCTTTGCGTTTAGTCGATACCGCTGGAATTAGGGAGACAGAAGATATTGTAGAGCGAATCGGTGTGGAGCGTTCTCGCCAGGCCTTAAAAGAAGCGGATTTAATTCTATTTGTTTTAAATAATAATGAAGAATTGACCGAGGAAGATTTACGATTATTTGAGGCGGTTAAAGGACTCGAATATATTGTGATTGTGAATAAAACAGACTTAGAGCAAAAGCTAAATATGGATGAAGTGCATGCATTAGTTGGTGATAAGAAAATTGTTACGACTTCTTTATTGAAGGAAGAGGGAATTGAACAATTAGAATCAGCTATTGCAACGTCTTTCTTTGCGGGAGATATTGATTCTGGTGACTTAACCTATGTCTCTAATGCAAGACATATTCAGCTTTTAAGACAGGCGAAACAAGCGTTAGAGGATGCGATGAACTCTCTGGAAATGGGAATGCCACTTGATATTGTGCAAATTGATGTGACCAGAACATGGGAGTTTTTAGGTGAAATTATTGGAGATACAGCAAGTGATAGTCTCATCGACCAACTCTTCTCGCAGTTTTGTTTAGGAAAATAGAGCTTAATGGAATAATAAAAATAACGAAAGGATGAACAGTTATGGTATATGATGCAGGGCAATATGATACGATTGTTGTCGGTGCAGGTCATGCAGGTGTTGAAGCTGGTCTTGCTGCTGCGAGAATGGGTGTAAAAACGCTAATGCTGACGTTAAACCTTGATATGATTGCCTTTATGCCATGTAATCCATCAGTTGGTGGCCCAGCGAAAGGTATCGTCGTACGTGAAATCGATGCTTTAGGTGGGGAAATGGCTAAAACAATTGATAAAAGCTATATTCAAATGCGTATGCTAAACACAGGTAAAGGCCCTGCAGTTCAAGCATTACGCGCACAAGCAGATAAACCTATTTATATTAAAGAAATGAAACAAACACTTGAAAATCAAGAGAATCTTACCATTCGTCAAGGAATGGTTGACTCTCTTATTGTTGAGGACGGCATATGTAAAGGGGTTATCACTGAAACCGGTGCTGCTTACCGTGCAGAAACCGTTATTATTACAACTGGTACATTTATGCGTGGAAAAGTACTAATGGGAGATTTAGAGTATGAAAGTGGACCAAATAACCAACGTCCATCTATTAAGCTTTCAGAGAATCTTGAAAAACTAGGAATCGAATTAACTCGATTCAAAACAGGTACACCACCACGAGTAAATAGCCATACGATTGATTATTCTAAAACAGAAATTCAACCAGGGGATGAGAAGCCTCAAGGTTTCTCCTATGAAACGACGAAGTTTATTACGGATCAAATTCCTTGCTGGTTAACGTATACGAATGAATTTACGCATAAAATTATTAATGAAAACCTAGGACTTTCTGCTATGTACTCCGGTGCTAAGCGTGGTACTGGACCTCGTTATTGTCCATCCATTGAGGACAAAATCGTGCGTTTCAATGATAAACCACGTCACCAAATTTTCCTTGAGCCAGAGGGTAGGGATACAGAAGAGGTATATGTGCAAGGACTATCTACGTCATTACCTGAATCCGTACAGCATGACATTCTTCGCTCTATTCCAGGTTTAGAAAAAGCAGAAATGATGCGTCCTGGTTATGCGATTGAGTATGATGCTGTTGTACCAACTCAGCTATGGCCGACATTAGAGCTTAAAAAAATTCCTGGTCTTTATACAGCTGGGCAAATTAACGGTACTTCTGGTTATGAAGAAGCTGCTGCACAAGGTATTATGGCTGGTATTAATGCTGCAGCCAAAGTTCTAGGCAAAGACCCTGTTATCTTAGATCGCTCCCAAGCGTATATCGGTGTTTTAATTGATGATTTAGTGACAAAAGGTACGAGAGAGCCTTACCGTCTATTAACATCTCGTGCAGAATATCGTCTATTATTACGTCATGATAATGCGGACTTACGTTTAACCGATATTGGCTATGAATTAGGCTTAATTTCGGAAGAGCGCTATAAGCAATTTGAATTAAAGAAACAACAAGTAGAAGCAGAAAAGAAACGTCTAAGCAAAATTACCATTAAACCAACTCCTGAAGTGCAAGCAATGCTAGAAGGAGCAAATGCTACACCATTAAAAGAGCCAATGAAGGCCTATGATTTAATGAAGCGACCAGAGTTAAACTACGATTTAATCGATTCTGTGATTGAATCCGATGACTCACTTCCTGCTGATGTAAAAGAGCAAGTAGAAATACAAATTAAGTATGAAGGGTATATTAAGAAGGCGAATGAACAAGTGGAACGTATGAAGAAAATGGAAGATAAGAAAATTCCAGATGATCTTGATTACGATGCAATTAGTGGTCTTGCAACAGAAGCAAGACAAAAACTGAAAATGGTTCGTCCACTATCCGTTGGCCAAGCATCTCGTATTTCTGGTGTAAACCCTGCAGATATTTCTATTTTACTGGTTTACATTGAGCAAGGGAAAATAGCTAAAGTAGCCAATTAAATTTCATTCAAGGTCAGACCTTTTGCGAGAGAAGGATACCTTCCTTGCTGTATTTAGATAAACTCGCATAGGAGTGTGTTTATCTAAAGGGTCTGACCTTATGTATACATAATGATGAATAAAGGAGTTTGTAAAAATGAATCCAACGCAATTCGCAGCTGAACTGGAGAAGCAGGGGATTGTTTTAACCGATCGGCAGTTAGAGCAGTTTCGAATTTATTTTGAAACGTTAGTCGAGTGGAACGAAAAAATTAATTTAACCGCACTGACGGCAGAAGAGGATGTCTATTTGAAGCATTTTTATGATTCCATATCAGCTGCCTTCTATCATGATTTCACTACAGCGCAAGAGATTTGTGATGTCGGTGCAGGTGCTGGATTTCCAAGTATTCCATTGAAAATTTGTTTCCCACATTTGAAGGTAACGATTGTAGACTCCTTACAAAAGAGGATTGGCTTCCTTAATCATCTAGCTGCTCAATTGGAGTTAACCGATGTAGCATTTTACCATGATCGTGCAGAAACCTTTGGCAAGAATAGCAAGTTCCGGGAGTCATTTGATACGGTAATGGCAAGGGCGGTAGCGAGAATGTCCGTTTTAAGTGAGTTATGTATTCCATTAGCGAAGAAAAATGGCGTGTTTATCGCGATGAAGGGTGCACAAGCTAATGAGGAGCTGCAAAGTGGAAAAACTGCTATTAAGGTTTTAGGGGGAGAGATAGAATCAACCCACACCTTTACATTACCAGAAGAGAATAGTGAGCGGTCTATTGTGATTATTTCAAAGAAAAGACAGACACCAAAGAAATATCCACGTAAACCGGGGACACCTAATAAAGAACCAATCGAATAGGTTATAAAACAGGAAAATATCACTTTTCCTGTTTTTTTGTCGAAGGAGTATATCATTCATGTCCAAGCTTAATAGATTGTGATAAAATAGGCTTAGCGTTAATTCTATGGTAAACTAGAATAGATTTCGTGTAGGGCATAGGCGAGAACATACATAGTTTCAGGCTACAATGTTTCACGTGAAACATTTCATATAGAGGAGAGATTTATAGATTATAGGTACAGAACTATTAATCTATCTTATAAAGATAAAGGTGGTGTCTGATGATGGTAAGTCCATTTAACCGCATATTTGGTATTGGTGAAAAGGAAAATGAAGTAGTTGAGGAAGAGAACTATCATCCAGATGAAGTCATACAGCTTCCAGTTAAACAGATTCAACCAAATAGGTATCAACCAAGATCCGTATTTAATGAAGAGAAGATAGAAGAACTAGCAAAGACAATTAATACGCACGGAATCATCCAACCTATTGTTGTTCGAAAAATAGATACGGATAGCTATGAGATTATTGCCGGAGAACGTCGTTGGAGAGCCGTTCAATTACTAGGCTGGGACAGTGTGTCTGCTATTATTCGCGATATGAATGATACGCAAACTGCGTCGGTAGCACTGATTGAAAACTTACAACGTGAGGAACTAACTGTAATTGAGGAAGCAATGGCCTATGCGAAGCTATTAGAGCTTCAAGAGCTGACACAAGAGGCATTAGCACAGCGACTAGGGAAAAACCAATCAACCATTGCGAACAAGCTTCGCCTGCTTAAGCTACCAGAGCCAATACAAGAAGCGTTATTACAAAAACTTATTACAGAGCGACACGCAAGAGCACTGATAAAATTAAAAGACGAAACACTTCAGTTGAAATTATTACAAGATATTATCGAACATGACTTAAATGTAAAGCAAACAGAAGAACGAATTGATACGATTAATAACGCAAAAGAAAAACCAAAGAAAAGAAAACCAAAATTAAAGGGTGTCAACAAAGATATCCGAATCGCCATGAACACGATTAGACAATCATTAAATATGGTGTCTGATACCGGAATCGACATAGAATCTGACGAGCAAGACTTAGATGATTATTATCAAATTACAATTAAAATACCAAAAAAGAAATAATCCCTTCCCCCATCTACTAAGATGGGGATTTTTATGGTTTGCTGGGAGGATTAGGAGGAAATGAGCAGATGTCATTCCTTATACTGGAAGAAACTAGCCTATTCTTCTAGTAAAAACACTAGTAGAATAGGCTTAAATCACTCATTTCTACAAAAAATATAAATTTAATAGTTTTTAACTCCAAAAAAGTGATAAAATAAAAAGTATATTGTTTTAGGTAGGTGGAAAAATGGGGAAGATTATGTCTGTCGCTAACCAAAAGGGTGGCGTTGGAAAAACAACTTCATCAGTTAATCTAAGTGCCTGCTTAGCTCACTTAGGAAACAAAGTGTTGTTAGTAGACATAGATCCACAAGGTAATGCAACCAGTGGGGTTGGAGTTAATAAAGCCGATATGGATAAATGTGTATATAACGTGCTAGTAGAAGACCTACCAGCCCGTGAAGTTTGTGTACCAACTAATGTTGAAAATCTCGATATAATTCCTGCGACAATTCAGCTTGCAGGAGCAGAAATAGAATTAGTACCAACGATTTCGCGTGAAATAAGATTAAAAAAAGCGTTAGAAGAGGTAAAGGATGAATACGATTATATTATTATCGATTGTCCTCCATCACTTGGGCTATTAACATTGAACGCGTTAACGTCATCGGATTCCGTACTAATTCCAGTTCAATGCGAATATTACGCATTAGAAGGATTAAGCCAATTGTTAAATACAATTCGTTTAGTGCAAAAGCATTTAAATAAAGAGCTAATGATAGAAGGAGTACTTCTTACTATGCTTGATGCGAGAACTAATTTAGGTATTCAAGTAATTGAAGAAGTGAAAAAATACTTCCAAGACAAAGTCTATAATTCTATCATTCCAAGAAATGTACGGTTAGGCGAGGCACCAAGTCATGGCCAACCGATTATTACGTACGATCCAAAATCGAAAGGTGCAGAAGTTTATCTTGAATTAGCGAAGGAAGTGGTGGCTAATGGCACGAGGGTTGGGTAAAGGATTAGATGCATTTTTCCCAGAAATAGAGGAAAAATCGGATGATGTTGTTCAGCAATTGCCGATAAAGGACTGTAGACCAAATCCTTATCAGCCAAGAAAGACTTTTCATTCGGATTCTATTGAAGAATTAAAGGAATCAATCTTAGAATATGGCATTATTCAACCTTTAATTGTTCGCAAAAGCATTAAAGGCTACGAAATCGTTGTAGGGGAGAGACGTTTCCGAGCTGCTAAAGAAGCTGGATTAACCGAAATCCCTGCAGTTGTTAAAGAATTAACCGATGAAAAGATGATGGAATTAGCATTACTCGAAAACCTTCAGCGTGAAGATTTATCGCCAATCGAGGAAGGACAAGCGTATGCTAATTTAATGAAAGAGTTAAACATTACACAAGAAGAGCTAGCAAAACGACTCGGTAAAAGTCGCTCCCATATTGCGAATATGGTAAGACTACTAGGGTTGCCTGATCAAGTAATTGCATATATAAATAATGGTGAATTATCAATGGGCCATGGGCGTGCATTACTTGGGTTAAAGGATAAAGATAGGCTAATCCCAATCGTTAATAAAATCCGTAGTGAAAAACTAAACGTTAGACAAGTTGAAAAACTGATCATTGCTTTAAATGAAAAGCCAGTTAAGAAAAAAGTAAAACCGAAAAAAGATATCTTTATTCAAGAAAGAGAATCTGTCCTTCGTGATAGGCTTGGAACGGCAGTGAGTATCCAACGTGGAAAACGTAAAGGAAAGATTGAAATTGAATTTTATACGGATGATGATCTAGATAGAATCATCGAAGTGTTAGAAGGGTAGGATATACCTTTCAAAGGACTAGGAGGTCATGCATCTCCAGTCCTTTTTCTATATTAGACAAACGAATAAATGACATAGTATGATAATTGTTTCACGTGAAACAATTTTAGAAAGGATTAGTTTAGAAGAGTTCTAGCAGGAGAGAGGGTACATAGAATGGCGTTATTTGGTACATTAGTAAATGGAGCATTAATTGTTGTTGGTAGTTTATTAGGGTTAGTATTCACCAAAATTCCAGAGCGCTTTAAGGAAACCGTGATGCATGGGATTGGTTTGGCAGTCATATTAATTGGACTGCAAATGGCGTTTTCAACTGAGGTTATTATTGTCGTGCTATTGAGCCTGCTGTCTGGTGCTATTATTGGTGAGCTTCTTAGGGTAGAGGATAAACTGAATCAGTTTGGGAATTGGATAGGAAGTAAATTTAGAAACAAGTCAGATAAGACTTCTGTGTCTCAAGGATTTGTGACGGCTTCCTTAATCTTTATCGTTGGTGCGATGGCGATTATAGGTGCCTTGGATAGTGGGATTCGAGGCGATCATGAAGTGTTAATAACCAAAGGCATCCTCGATGGCTTTGTAGCCCTTGTATTAACGAGTACACTCGGTATAGGTGTTGTACTATCCGTCGTTCCAGTCGTGGTATATCAGGGGGCTATTGCATTATTGGCTACCCAGATTGAACGATGGGTTCCAGACTACTTTTTAAACGGACTAATTGTGGAGTTAACAGCAGTTGGTGGTTTGCTAATTGTCGCAATAGGATTAAATATGTTAAAGGTTGTTCAAATTAGAGTAGGGAATCTATTACCTTCTATTATAACAGTAGGGGTAATCTATTATATCTATCAATTGTTTTAATATATTCTAGATTACGTGTAAGTAGAAAATATATGGTCAAGGATAAAAAATCCTATCACAAGTGGCGTGGTAGGATTTTTTTTTATCGAATAATTAAATTGGTTTCTTTTTTTGCTGTTGCATTAATACTGCTGGTGTAACATAGCTGGAGGTTAGTTGTTGATCTATGGTATCTATGACGTTTGCGATTTTTTTAGCCATCTCGACGACAATGGATAGTCTTGTGTTCTGTAACACAGAGTATTCCATAAAACCACTAATATTAACTACTCCAGTAATATGCACATCACCAATCGGCGGAAGAGGTTTGTTTAATGCTGCTCCTGGCTTTAATGCGCCTTCACAGGCAATGATTTGTCCGACAGAACTTGTCTTTCCTAAACAAGCATCCACAGCAATAATAAATGGGTGCTTATGCTGATTATGAATTAAGGTTATATAATCCTCTAAATTTGTCGCGTGGACTGGGTCATGCAATGTTCCATATACAGTCATATGCTTCAGCTTTTTATCCATCAAATAGGTACCGGTTAAAGGGCCTAGCGCATCACCTGTAGAACGATCGGTACCGACACAAACAACAATATATTCCTTTGGTATTTTAGGAAACCAGGATACGATTCGCTCAGGTATGGCGTCCATTAGGGTTGGGTCAGTATGTAACATCCTTATTGCTTCGTTTTTTTGTGATAAACGACTCTTTAGATTCATAGGTTCTCCTCCGCATACATATTGTTATTAGTATACGGATTAGATTTTTATTTTATACATGTGTAATCGTATAAAATTCTGTGTGTTACGGGACGGTTATATGTTAGAACATGTAGTTAATTCATAGGAATGTAATTGGGGGAGAAGCAATGTGGAAATCAGGATTTAAATGGATGTTTCTTATTATAGGGACAACCATTGGAGCAGGGTATGCATCAGGAAGGGAGCTATGGGAGTTTTTTGGCCATGGAAGTGGACTAGCTATTATGTTGTTTGTTATCTTTTTCTCCGTTTCGTGTTATGTTATCATGTCGATTAGCTATCATAAGCAGTCTACAGAGTATCGACCGGTATTACAAGTGATAGTGGGGGATAAGATATCACCTATTTATGACGTGATGATATTTCTGTATCTCTATACAACAACGGTTGTGATGATGTCTGGAAGTGGTGCAGCTGGACAGGCATTTAATCTTCCTTATTGGGTTGGGATCGTATTTATTGTGGTCATGCTTGTTTTACTTTTCTTTAGGGATATAAGTGGATTGCTATCTTTTAATCAAGTCATATTACCAATATTAATTATTGGACTACTATATGTACTATTTACATTCACCTTTGATCAGAGATTACATTTGTTCTCTCATTGGCATGAGCAATTTAACTGGACAGCAGCATTTCCGTTTACGGCTTTAAATGTCTTACCATTGATTGCGGTGCTTGGGGCGGTAGGGAATAAGATGACCTCCAAAAAGGAGATATGGATAGCAAGCCTTGGAAGTGGCGTAATTCTTGGGGTTGTTACTTATGTCTATAACAATAGTCTCATTCAAATCTCCGAACAAATTCTGTTATATGAAATTCCACTTTTTGCGATATTAAGTAATTATCCATTTTATATGGTCATATTTATGACTATCCTATTATGGTTTGCCATATTTACGACAGCAGCATCGGGTGTGTTAGGGTTAACGACTAGGCTCACAGGCTATTTTAAATTGCCATTTTGGTTGCTTGTTTTAGTAATATTAGCTACAATGATACCATTAACAACACTAGGATTTTCTACGTTAATCAGCATTTTATACCCATTGTACGGATTGCTTAACTTATATGTCTTAACTAGGTTATTGCTGTATCCGTTATGGGTAAAAAGAGACAAATAATCGATATTTCAAATAATATTTAATATAAGGGGCAGTACAAATGGTGGATAAGGATTTTCAATTACATGATGTTGTACAAATGAAAAAACCCCACCCATGCGGGGAGAATCGTTGGAAAATAATTCGAATGGGTATGGATATTCGAATTAAGTGTATGGGTTGTGAACATAGTGTTATGATTCCACGAAAAGAGTTTGCCAAGAAGCTAAAAAAAGTATTGGAAAGGGCTGCAAATTAAAGGTTTTTTATAGACGAAATTCCAAGAAAATGGTAAATTATTTCATAGATAGATAGAGAAAAGCATTAATAATAGGGTAAAAACGCAAAAATAGGCTTCAGCACGAAGCCTATTTTTGCGTTTTACTGGCTTGTCTTTTTTCATACGTAAATCTATAATTGAACTATTGAACGCGTTCTATATGAATGGAATCCTTAAGGAGTGGAATGAAATGGCTTTAACAGCAGGAATCGTCGGACTTCCAAACGTAGGAAAGTCTACATTATTTAATGCAATTACCCAAGCAGGAGCAGAAGCTGCAAACTATCCGTTTGCGACCATCGATCCTAATGTAGGCATGGTGGAAGTACCTGATGAGCGCTTAAATAAATTAACGGAATTAGTAAATCCGAAGAAAACCGTCCCAACAACATTTGAATTTACCGATATTGCCGGAATCGTTAAAGGTGCAAGTAAGGGGGAGGGACTAGGAAACCAATTCCTTTCACACATCCGCCAAGTAGATGCAATATGCCAGGTTGTTCGTTGCTTCGTGGACGAGAATATTACCCATGTATCGGGGAAAGTGGATCCGATTGATGATATCGAAATCATTAATTTGGAGCTTATTCTAGCAGACTTAGAGACAGTGAATAAACGGTATCAACGTGTCGAAAAGCTAGCAAAACAAAAGGATAAGGATGCACTAGTAGAATTTGAAGTGCTATCTAAGTTAAAAACAGGTCTGGAAGAAGAAAAGCCAGCTCGCGCAATTGAGTTTACAGAAGAGCAGCTAAAAATCGTAAAAGGGCTTCATTTACTAACTAGTAAGCCAATGCTCTATGTAGCCAATGTTGGGGAAGATGAAGTGGCAGATCCAGAATCGAATCCTAACGTACAAAAAGTGAAGGAATATGCTAGCAATGAAGGGGCAGAAGTAATTGTTATTTGTGCTCGAATTGAAGAGGAAATTTCGGAACTAGATCAAGAAGAGAAAGAAATGTTCCTAGATGAATTAGGTATTACAGAATCAGGGCTAGATAAGCTAATTAAAGCCTCTTACAGCTTATTAGGACTTGCGACATACTTTACAGCTGGAGAGCAAGAAGTGCGTGCTTGGACGTTCCGTAAAGGAATGAAAGCACCACAAGCTGCAGGGATTATTCATTCGGACTTTGAGCGTGGATTTATCCGAGCAGAAACGGTATCCTACGATGATTTAGTTGAAGCAGGATCTATGACTGTTGCACGTGAAAAAGGAAAAGTACGCCTAGAAGGAAAAGAATACATCGTAAAGGATGGCGATGTTATCCACTTCCGATTTAATGTGTAAAAAGTTTTTTAACATGGACTAGGTCAGATAGGAAATATAACGTAAAAAGGATTCTATCGAAGACTTGTTATTTCATATGAGGTTTGGTATAATACACTATTGTGAGTAATGAATTTTAAGATTACTCCTTGCTCTTATTGCGAAAGTTTACTTTCAAGAAATAAGGGCCGCTAAGACCAAAAGGAGGTGTAACGGATGAGAAAATATGAAATCATGTACATCATCCGCCCAGACATGGAAGAGGAAGCGCAAAAAGCTTTAATTGAGCGTTTCAATGGTATCTTAACTGATAATGGCGCGGAGATTGAAAAAGTTGAAGAAAAAGGCAAAAAACGCCTTGCATATGAAATCAACGATTACCGTGATGGATACTATGTTTTAATTAACTTCTCTGGCGATGAAAAATCAGTTAATGAATTTGATCGTTTAGCTAAGTTTTCTGAAGACATTATTCGTCACATTGCAGTTCGTATAGATGAATAATAATAAGGAGTGGTTCTGATGTTAAATCGTGTCGTACTTGTCGGCAGGTTAACGAAGGATCCTGATTTACGTTATACACCAAATGGAGTTGCGGTTGCCAATTTTACAGTAGCTGTAAATCGTCCTTTTTCTAACCAACAAGGAAATAGAGAAGCCGATTTCATTAACTGTGTTATTTGGAGAAGACCTGCAGAAACATTAGCTAACTATATGAAAAAGGGTAGCTTAATTGGTGTGGATGGAAGAATCCAAACGCGTTCTTTTGAAGGTCAGGATGGAAAAATGGTATATATCACAGAGGTTGTGGCTGATAGTGTACAGTTCTTAGAATCCAAAGGTTCTTCCCAAGGGCAAGGACGTGGAGGACAAGACTCTTATTCACCAGGATTCCAACAAAATCAGAACCAAAATAGAAACCAAAATCAGAATCAAAATCAATTTGAGGATGATCCATTTAAAGATAATGGAGAGCCAATTGATATTTCTGATGATGATTTACCATTCTGACCCCTGTTCACATGTGTAAGTAGCAAATTATGGTTACTTCCATCTGTATCAAGGGTTTTAGTGAAAACAAACTGTGTAAATATTATGTGTGTATAAGCGTATGACAATTAGATTATACGTAGTGTGTAAATTGTGTAAAAAAGTGTGTATATAAGAAGGATTTTTGTCAAACACCATCGAATCTTAATGTATAAGTGAAATGTCCGAAATAGTGTGTGGAGGACCTGTATAGATTATCTATGCATTCACTTAGTATTATGATAGGTGGTGTTTTTTTTATGCGCTCATATACAATAGGGAGAACAATGAAGGATAATGGACAACAATCGGTTGTTTTAGTGGATGAAGAGTTAAACATAGTAGAGGAGGTTGCTCTATTCTTGCAGTACCTTGAAGGTAAGGGGCTGGCATTTAATACCATAGAAAGTTATTGTAGAAGCTTAAAGGAATACTTTAAGTGGCTTTCCAAAAAAGATTTGAAGTTTTATGAAGTGAATAAGCGAAGTATTATCTCGTTTATTGAATTCATTAAATCAGAAGAAGTCGGAAAGAAAGAAGAAAAGTCAGCAAAGACAATAAATAAATACCTTGCAGCAGTTGCATCATTTTATAAATATTATGAAGCTGTTGGGGGATTTATAGATGATAACCCTATAACAGTGAAAAATAAGCTACAAAAGAATAAATATTATGTGCATACAGTAAAAAAAGATAATTTGAATATGAATCTGTTTAGGCAAAAAGAAGAGAAATCAAAGAATACCAAGAGATTATTTCTAAATCAAATTGAAATACTTTATGAAGGTATTGATGGTTTATCTAAAGATAATGAAATAGTTGCTAGAAACAAGCTTTTATTTAAATTTCTTTATGAAACTGGTTGTCGAATAGGAGAAGCTTTAGGATTACGTCTTATGGATTATAGTGAACTAAATCCAACAGAGCAGATAGGAACAATATATGTTAGAAGGCATCTGCCATCCTATCATAAGGATCACACTATTAAAACAAATGAAAGGGATATCCCTGTTTCGATGGATTTAATTTATTCGATTGATGATTATGTTTGTTCACACAGACCACAAAAGGATGAAATAGATACCATCTTTGTAAATCATGGTTTAACGAATGCTGGAATGTATATGACAAGAAATACAGCTGAAAAGGCTTTTAAAGCTTTATCAGATAATGTAGGAATAAAATGTACACCGCATATGTTAAGGCATACGCACGGTACTGAACTAAAAGAATGCGGTTACAGTGAAGTTTATATTATGGATTACATCTCTATATTAACAAATACAGGTTACTATTTCAAATAAATACACTTTTCAGAAAACAATATAAAAATACCTATTATAGTAAAGTTAAGAGCGTTATATAGAATTTTATTTATATTTAACATTTCAATTTATTAGCAAATTAAGTTATTATATTAAAGAGACAATTTACTAAGGGGGTTTTTTTTTTTGTCTATTGTTTTAAGTGCAAGTAGAATAAGCAAAACATTTTCAAATGAACTGGAAGTTATAAAGCCAACTTCTTTCGAAATAGAAAAAGGAAAAATATATGTAATAGAAGGAAAGAGCGGTTCAGGTAAATCTACATTCTTAAGTATGTTAGCAGGTATTGAAGAGCCTACTTTAGGAAAGGTTTTTTATCGAGATCGCTCTTTGTATGACTTAAATGATAATGAACAGGCCAGGATACGGGGAGAATCGTTTGGATTTGTTTTTCAATCATTTCACTTAATCCCAGAATTATCAGTTAAAGAAAATATTGAATTACCCTTAATGTTTAATCAAAAAGATAATATATTTAAAACTCAATATCTCGCAGAGAGATTAGAGATTGAATATTTACTAGAAAAGAAGCCGCACCAACTATCTGGTGGGGAACAGCAACGAGTTGCAATAGCAAGAGCACTTATTACTTTACCTGAAATTATTTTTGCTGATGAACCGACAGGAAATCTTGATTATGCAACAACAAGAAAAGTTGTAGATTTACTTTGTCAATTATGTAGCGATTATAGATTAAGCTTAGTTATAGTCACACATGAAAAGAATTTAATTGAAAATCCTCATCATTTATATACAATGCAGAATGGAGAGTTAAAGGTGGAACGCACTAATGTTTAAATTAGGGTACAGACTTTTAATTTCACGAAAAAGTTGGTTCATTTTATTGGTAACAACCATAGCTATTGTGCTGGCCAGTATAATAGCTGTTTCTACAGCATCCGAGTCCATTAAAATCGGATTGAAAGAACAGGCCTATTCCGATTATGGGGAGCATACACTTGTCTTATTAGATTCTATTGAATCAAAAGAAACTCTTAACGCAAATGGAGATATAAAGAAAATTGGCGGAATAGGGATTATGGGTAATATCGAGCTAAGGGATGAGTTTATCGCAACAGTTGGAACCTTGGATAAGCAGGCTTTGGAGATGGGAAGAATTGAACTATTAAATGGCTCATTTCCTAATAGGGAAAATGAAGTCGCAATTGAATCTTCTTACTTATCATTAGTTGACAAAAACTGGAAGATAGGAGAAAAGAAGATATTAAAGATAAATAATAAGGAGTTAGAGTTGATATTATCGGGGATTGTTAAGGATTATTCAGCGAAGTGGACTGTTTCCAATAATGTTCAAAAAGGAGTTAATGATTTTCCAAATATTATTCTTTCAAATAAAAACAAATTAGAGATTGAATCTCAGAATTTCTTAGTTCGATTAAATGGGAATAATGGAAATATTGATTCTATGCAAGAAAAGTCTTCTGATTTTTTAGTAGATCATACTGGTTTTATTAATGAACGTCTATTTTATAACGGATTAACAAACTATCAGGAAATCGCAATAATATCGTTTGTTTTTCAAATAATAATTCTTTTAGGCTCTTTTGTTAGTATGTATTGTTTATTTTATTTTTTTAATATTAATCAGCAAAGAAAATTAGCTGTATTAAAAACTGTGGGATCGACCAATCTAAACTTGCTTAAATTGAACTTATATCAAATTTTTATTTTATTATTAATCGGTCTTTTTTTATCTTTACCATTGCTTTATTTCTTATATGTATGGATTATTAATAACACTTTCAATATTAGTAATCTAAATCTATCAAACATTTTATATATCATAGTGATAGTAGTTATTTGTATTGTTGGAGTATTTTACATTACTTTACATAGCTCTTATTTATCGATTAATTTTATTAAAGATAGCTCAATTAATACATTACTAAAAGAGCCTCATTCTAACAACATAAAAACTAATAAAATACCAATTAAAGTTAATGATTTCACCATGAGAAAAGTTCTGAATCAGCTGCAGACTAAGCCTAAGCATTCTCTATTAGTGATACTCACTCTAACTTTATCAATTTTAATCATTAACTTCTCTTTTTTTGTCGAAAAAGAGTCAGCTGGTATCTGGAATACGAAAATTGATTATTATTTAAATTCACAAGAGATTTATAGTTATGATGTAGTTAACAACCTAACTGTCTTACATCAAGAGGGATTAACTTTTTCTCCGGAAGTAGTCTATCAACTTGAAGAAGATCCGAGTATAAAGTATTTAGAAAAAACGCCCTTTATGGTAGATGTACATCCTTTATTAAAAAAGGATTTATTAAACAATGCCATTAAAAATTGGTTAATCGAAAATAATTTTAGCGATGTAACTTATTATGATGACTATATTACTCCTAACGTTAGATATGTTTTAGTTGATGAATCTGAGTTTTCAAAGTTATATCCAAATCTAGTATACGAAGACTTACTTGGAAAAGTTATTTTATATAACCCAGCTTATACACAAGAATTAGACTTAAATGAACTCAATGGAGAAGAATTAACCTTTATACAAAAAAAGAAAGAGGATTCAAGTTATAAGACGAAGAACTGGGACTTTGAAATATTAAATATGTATAATGGACCGTTTACCTTGGAAATCAGCGAATCAATTGATATACAGTATACGGATTTCGTTGTTGTTATGGCAGAAGAAACCGCTATTGATGAGGGGTTGTTTTCGGGATATAATGAAATATCCATTTATCTAGAAGACCAAATAGGTAGAAAAGATATTGAACAGCTCGAATCTGAATTGTCCGAAATTATCGCTCTTACACCAGGGAGCTTATACCAAAAGATTTCAACTCTTATAGAGGATGACAAACGTATATCGCTATTCGTTGGATATTTGGGAAAACTAGCTTATCTCATTTCAGTCATCTTATCGATTGTAAGTACAACTGTTATTATCTTTAGTAAGTATAGAATGACAAAAAAAGAATGGGGAATTTATCTAACACTAGGGATGAAGAAAAAGGAAATATATTATCTATTATTATTGGAAATGCTCTTTTATATAATTATAGCAACTATTTTATCTTTAATAGTATTTTCACTGACTCAACTTTTGGATAATTTATACCCTTATTTCTTCTACCTTCAATATTTTTGCTTGTCAGTCCTATTTATTTTATTTTTAATTATGATTGGATGGTATGTAATTGTAATAATAATCAAACATCAATCTATTTATTCTTTAATTCGGGAAGAAGAGTAAAACTAGGGTTTAAACAATTTTACATGTCTCATGTTAGAATGCCAATCATATTTTAAACTCAGAATGGGAATGGGAGATTAGATGAAAAAAATATTCAGAATTGCTTTTAGTATAAGTTTCTTGTTTTATATAATTGCTTTGGTGTTTTTATTATTCTTAGATTCAAGAATTTATATTCGGCAAGACATATCGTTATTAAATTATATAAGGGAATCATCAAATTTAGTTCCATTTAAAACGATAACAACATATATTAAAGCTTTATTTGACCAAAGTATGAATATAGATATACCGATTAAAAATCTTGGGGGAAATTTAGTAATGTTTCTTCCACTGGGTATTTATCTTCCGCAATTCATAAATAAGTTAAGAGGAATAGGCCTGTTTTCAATTTTAATGGTAATGTTGTTCTTTATTATTGAAGTATTACAACTAATAACAAGAACAGGAAGTTTTGATATTGATGATTTCTTATTAAATATGTTTGGAGCTTTAATAGGATTTGGAATATGGAAATCAAAAGTTGTTCAGAGAATATTGAAATAGTGTTTATATAAACATTTCCCGAGATACCTAGATTATAATAACAAGGTGATGTGATTTATCATTGCCTTGTTATTTAAATAGTAAGATATAAAACAGGGTTATTGTTATCTGATGATTCTTAGCATACTAAAACTCATCGGGTCTTTCTAAGCCAAAGGATCAACTCTTCTGTATTAAGTTGAACCATTTGAATAGATAAAAGAAACTCCTTTTGTCTCGTTAATAATTGCATAGATAATTTTTAAAAGTTTTGACTCAAAAGGATTAAGTTAAAATAAAAAGCAATCAAATAATCTATTTATTAGGAATGAAGAAAGATTTCTTTTTTCCGAGTTCAAATAATATTTGACTTTACTCCTCTTTTTATATATCATAAATATTGCACATTACACACAAACACACAAAAGATATACACATAAATAAATAATCTTAATGAAGTGTCTCCACACAAGGCAAATCATTAACTTATGTCAATTCAAAGGTATTATAAATAAATTTAAGAACGAAGGAGGTATTTAGATGGCAGCTCGTCGTGGACGCGGTGGTAAGCGCCGTAAAGTGTGTTTCTTTACAGCGAACGGTATTACACACATCGATTACAAAGACGTTGATCTTCTAAAACGTTTCATTTCTGAACGTGGAAAAATTCTTCCTCGTCGTGTAACTGGAACTTCTGCAAAATATCAACGTAAACTTACAATTGCAATTAAACGCGCTCGTCAAATGGCTTTATTACCATATGTGGCAGAGTAACTTTTGGATTTTTGATTAAGAAGACATCCCAAAATGGGTGTCTTCTTTTTTTAGTGTGCCAGGCATGCACACATTCTCTAGGGTTGAAGTCCCGAATCACGAAGGCAGTAGTAGTGATTAGCTTAAGACAAGGGTGTCTAGGGTGACCTAGAATATGAATAAGGAATTTGAGAAAAGTATAGATGACCTGCGTGGAAAGGTTATAAACAAATTAAAATTAAACGAAACTATGGACAATATTATAATTTCAATCTATTTATATGAAACAGACTTAGATAAATTTGCTGATGTCTACAATTCGTTTTTAAGTGTTTATTGCGGATGAATTGAGCCGCTTATGCGTAGTTTTGAGCCACCGAATGCGGAACATTGAGCCACCATTTGCGGTGCGAGAGCCACTAATAGTACAACTAATCTTAAATTATAGAGTCAGAG
>NZ_JBCPXV010000031.1:0-43106 GCF_039581225.1 Ornithinibacillus proteolyticus
TTTTCATTGAAAATGCCTCTATACTACTACCGCGCTCCGCTTGCTGGCCTCATCTTTGGTGTTGAAGTCGTAAGACTTCAACACCAAAGATGAGGTATATGTTCTCCCATAAACATTTTACTCTAACGCCCATGAATAGAGCTGTCACAGTTGCCGAAATATTACCAACAGAAGAAATTAAAAAAAGCCTGACAAAGATTTCTCTCTGTAGGCCCGATAATACTGATTCTGACTTTTATTCGTTTCCTTGATGATAAAAATCATTTAGATTATTTTCCACTTCTTCATCAAGGTTAGGGTTACTATTTTGGTTACGTCTACGATCCCACCAGGTTGATTCTGAGTATACAACAACTTCCTTATCTGAGACAATTTGTTTAACTTCTTCCTCGATAGTATCTGCTAAATTGGGGTAATATTTATTTCCGGTCATGATTGCAACAATAATTCGATCATCCGTCTCTGCCACCTGTGCTTGAACAATTTCTTTTCTTTCTGACAAATATTCCGAAATTTGCAACGTCCTTTCGTTCGTAAAACGATCCTCATTTTCAGCGTCTAAATTTTTATCACCTTCGTTGACATATTCTTGCTCACTTTGTGGATAGCCACCTAATTCTCCAATTGTTTTCTCCTGGTTATTTATTCGTTCTTCTTGTTCCTTCGGTGTTTCATAATTAATCGGTTGGATTGAATTATTGGTCGAATCATTCATTCCTTCTTCTGTTTCATTACCACAAGCAGCAGTTAATATTAAACTCACGAATGCAAGAAGTAATTTCCTACGCATAATAAACCTCCCTTACAGCTAGTTTGCTACTAGAGAGGTTATTTAGAAGCGGTTATATTATCCTTTTTACATAATTTTTGGAAATAGATTTATACCGATAACAAGACCATAAAATCCTTCTACCCAATAATCCGCTTCGACTCCTTTAGAAATTCTTTACGATTTATCCATTCTTGTTCCATCGATTGTAAATACATTTCCACACTAATCCGCCGTTTTCTCGTCAAAAAATGTAACCATTCCCGTAACATATCACTTGGAATAAATGTTGTCATTAAATACCGTTCCATCGCTTCTTCCTGTACCATATTATAAGATAACAAAGTATCCACTTCCCAATTAATAGCGGGTAAAAAACGTTGTGCCAGTTGGATGTAATCGTAATCCTGAAATGTACATTGTAATAAATCGAAATCAATGATAACTGTATCATCATGATGAATAAAATTATGTGATGCAACATCCCCATGAACCCAGGTACCGTTTCTTTCTGCCATTAATTGTTCTTTGTTCCATGGATAATTGGAGACTTTTTCTAAATAGTGCTTCATCGACATTGTTATATCCTGAAATAAATATAAATACCGATACTTTTCAAAAAGTTGCTCGGTTTCTATAAATTTCATTAGTCTTGCATGCCATCGTTTTACAAATAATTGTTTTCTAACCATATTTTTCACATAGATTTGATTAGCTGCAGCATGAAAATGTTTTAATGTGCTCACTGCTTTTTGCCTATCACTCTCTACTTGATAATTTAATTTTCTGCCGGAAACATATGGTGAAATCGTCCAATAATAATGTGTTCCTGTTGAGATTTCCTTTTTTCCATTCGGATAGCGTACAAATGGCACAATTTCCTTAGATTGAACTCGTTCAAAAAATTCCCATTGTTGTTTTAGATTTATGACATTGGAATGGCCTTTTAAGACATATTTATCTCCTGAGTTTGTTTCGATTAAATAAATATTACGTTTAATAGGATGAATCTTTCTCGCCTCAATCCTCCCCTCCCAATATAAAAGAGAAGAGAGACGATTGATTCGTTGATCGTCTCTACTTGATTGTTTACTCAATCTGCTGACTCTTCCTCATTATCCGCTCTTAATTCACCGAATCCGGGAGGGGTAGGAAAACCATTTTCAGGAAAACCCGACATAAATGGATACGTCGTATTCGGTCCCATTTGTGGCATATTAGCCTGCCCTTGGAACATACTTGGATCAAATTGTGGCATCATTGGCTGGCCTTGATTTTGCATCATATTCGGATCAAATTGTGGCATCATCGGTTGGTCTTGGCCTTGCATCATATTTGGATCGAATTGTGGCATCATCGGTTGTCCTTGCTCTTGCATCATATCCGGATCGAATTGCGGCATCATTGGCTGGCCTTGATTTTGCATCATTTCCGGATCGAATTGCATTGGCTGTTGTCCAGTACCCTGCATCATACTTGGATCAAATTGTGGTACCATTGGCTGACCTTGGTACATTGCAGGATTAAATGGGGATACATCACCCATTGGTGGGATTTTTGGAGCACCGCAACCACAATCCCCCGTTACATCCTCCACCATTGGCATTTGTTGCGGATAAACCATATGTGCTGGTAATGGTACTGGATGAATGGGAACCATCGGATGCATTCCCCAGCAAGGATTGATAGGATAACAAGGAATCATCTGAACCGGTTGGTGCATTGGTTGTGAAATTGGTTGATAGCTTATCGGCTGTGCTTTCGGTTGTTTTGCATGATGTACATCTTTCTCCGATGATTCTTTACTCTCAGAGCTTTCATCAATATTAAAGGTCATATTATACGTTGTATGCTTTTCCTGTTCTATTTTCGGAGCATGCATTAGCGGCATCGTCATTTGTGGAATTTGTGGCATCTGAGGCATTGGAAGTTCTGGTTTTACGACCATTTCTGGCTTCTCATCATCTTCTTTAATAACTGGAAGTGGTTTAGGACTGATATCCTTATACGGCGTCTCTACTTGCTTTTCTTTCTTGACCTCTTTTTTCACTTCCTTCACTTCTTTTACGGGCGCCTCTTTCTTTACTGTTTTAGCATTAGTTGGAATACGTATTTTCATACCAGGCATAATCATATCTGGACTAGAAATATGTGAATTTGCAGCTTTTAATGCTTCAAAATCAACTCCATATTTTTTAGACAGCTCCCACATTGTATCTCCCTTTTGTACAATATGAATTTTCAATGTTCAACGAACTCCTTTCACTTCTCGATTTCTGGGCTAATCACTCTATACCAAGATATGCAACTTAAATGGAAATGTTGAACTTTATTCGAAAAGAATGAAAATCATCTGAGCTCATATTATTGTCCTAAAACGATTATTTCCATATCTACTCCTGACTACAAGTTTTTTTACTTACCCTATCAGCAAAAAAGCCATTCTCAAGAGAGAATGACTTAATCAACAAATTCAAATTCGAATTGTAATATACGGATTGTGTCGCCGTCCTCTGCTCCTTTTTTACGAAGTTCTTCATCCACTCCCATGGAACGCATTTGACGTGCGAAACGACGAATTGCTTCTTCACGATTGAAATCTGTCATCTTAAATAATTTTTCAATTTTTGGACCTGAAACAACAAAGGCACCATCATCCTCACGAGTAATGGTAAATCCTTTATCTTCTTTTTGATAACGATAAACAACCTTTCCTTCTGTTTCCTCCAATTGCGGAGCGTACTTCGGTATTGTTTCTAGAAGGTCTGCTACGGCATATAATATATCTCTTAATCCATCCTTCGTAAGAGCAGATACTGGATATACAGGTACATCTTCACCAAGCTGTTCTTTAAATTTCTCTAAATTCTCCTCCGCACCCGGCATATCCATTTTGTTTGCCGCAATAACCTGTGGCCTTGTCATTAGTTTTTCATCATATTCTTTCAGTTCTGTATTAATCTTGACATAGTCTTCAAAAGGATCTCTTCCTTCTGTTCCTGCCATATCAATAACATGGATAATTACTCTTGTCCGCTCCACATGGCGTAAAAATTGATGCCCTAAACCTATTCCTTGGTGGGCTCCTTCAATTAATCCAGGTAAATCTGCTAAGACAAAGCTTCGTTGATCTCCAGTATCAACAACACCTAAATTAGGAGCTAATGTAGTAAAGTGATAATCAGCGATTTTTGGTTTAGCTGCACTTACAACAGATAAGAATGTAGATTTTCCAACACTTGGAAATCCAACAAGTCCCACATCTGCAATAAGCTTTAATTCCACTTTTATGTTTTTCTCTTCACCAGGCTCACCATTCTCCGCAAAATCTGGCGCTGGGTTTCTTGGCGTTGCAAAACGAGAATTCCCTCTACCACCTCTACCACCTTTGGCAATGACAGCCTCTTGCCCATGAATGGTTAAGTCGGCAATGACTTGTTCGGTATCCTCATCCATAATGGTTGTTCCAGGTGGTACTGAAACAATTAATGGTGCTGCATTTTTACCATGCTGATTTTTGCTCATTCCATTTTCGCCACGTTTGGCTTTAAAATGACGGTTGTAACGTAAATCCATTAGTGTATTTAATCCTTCATCCACCTTAAAGATAACGTCACCACCATTCCCGCCATCTCCACCCGCTGGACCACCCAACGGTACATATTTCTCTCTACGATAAGCAACAAGACCATTACCACCATCTCCTGCCTTTACGTAGACACTGACTTGATCGACAAACATAATACTCACCTCATCTATTCAAGCGAGGATAGGGAAAACGTAAACCTAACACTAGATTCCAGTTCCTCTGCTTGTATCCACACATTATTTAGCTTTTCAGCCATTCTATTTTTCCATCGTTCCGAGCTAATTGGCGGACCACTGAGTGTCACAACCAACTTAACGGCTGAATCTTCTTCAATTAGCTGTAATACACCATTTATTATTTCAAATTTATCCACTAAAATGTAATCAACTATTGTATTTCCGATATCCGTTAACACCTTATCATAGGCTTGTAGATTCCTATTACTTGTACCTATTTCATATGTAAATTGGATATGATTATGTTTTAAATTCGTCTGTATTAACCATAGTGCAAAGTTAGGGCAACTACTATTCATCAATAATCGCTCACGATTTAACCCCTCAATTATCTCGTCTACCTTTACTTTTACTTTATCCGCCTTACCCATGCTTAAGTATCCATGCACGATTTGTAAATCATTCATTAAATCATGCCTTTGTAATCGTAATAATTGAATCACTTCTTTAGCATCCACATTATCCTCCCCCATTATGTAGAATTATAGCAGAAAATGGGCATTCATACATTAAATGGAGAGCAAGGTGGATTGGATACTTAATTAAATCTAATAAAAAAACCCCAACCATCTAAAATGATTGGAGTTTGTATGTCATATTATGCTTCTTGAGCAACTGGGTATACACTAACTTTTTTGCGATCACGACCATAGCGTTCGAATTTTACAACACCGTCGATTTTAGCATAAAGTGTGTCATCACCACCACGGCCAACGTTTTCACCTGGATAGATTTTTGTACCGCGTTGACGGTAAAGAATAGATCCACCAGTTACGAATTGACCATCAGCACGTTTAGCACCAAGACGTTTGGACTCAGAGTCACGACCGTTCTTTGTACTACCTACACCCTTTTTAGATGCGAAGAACTGTAAATCTAGACGTAGCATTAGAGCACCTCCTATTTACTTTGTATCGTTATAAACTGACTATAATCACGTTCAATCGTTTGAAGTGATACAATCATACCTTCGAACAAGAGTTGTACGTTATCCATTATTTCTGATGGAACAGAATCTGGAATCGATACGCGAAGATAACCACCTTCACTACCTTGTTCAATTGCTAGATCAATATCTGTTAATTTCAATACAGCATTTACTGCTCCAAATGAAACCGCAGATACCCCTGCACAAACCAAATCATATCCGTAGGGTCCACTCTCTGCATGTCCAGATAATTCAAAGGTTTTTATTTGATTATTATCTCGGTATACAGTTATTTTTATCATAACAAGACCCTTATTGGTTAATTTTTTCGATTACTAATTTAGTATAAGGCTGACGATGACCTTGCTTCTTATGATAGTTTTTCTTAGGCTTGAATTTGAATACAGTGACTTTCTTTTGACGACCATGTTTTTCAACTTTAGCCGTAACAGTAGCACCTTCAACATAAGGAGAACCAACTTGAACGTTTTCCCCACCTACGAAAAGAACTTTGTCAAAAGTAACAGTTTCATCCACGTCTGCTGTAACTTTTTCAACGTAAATTACTTGGCCTTCTTCAACTTTAACTTGCTTACCACCTGTTTCGATAATAGCGTACATAACTGCACCTCCTTAATTAACTCAGACTCGCCATACAGGTAAACTATTATAGTTTTTCCATGACCTGTTCTGTGCGGTTGTAGCAACGGGTGCTACGATGAATAACATAAAAATGTTATCATGTATGCTTATCTTTGTCAAGAAACTTTCTATATCGTTGTATATGTTGCCACTTCACCGACCGTTTTATTGTAGTTTTGATCATAAAAATAACTTTTTAAGCATTCCGTTTCATCAATTGCTAGTCTTTGATTATCAGGCATTTGTATGTAAATCGCGTGCTTTACATCTCGCTTAAACTGCGAGAACACATCCATGAGCGTATACTGAAATGGCACTGTTATTGGGCTTACTGATTTTATCCAGTTGTTCCCTTTATACCGATTTAAGAGAAAACGAATGAAAACAAAATGTCTCTTCTTCCAATCGGCTCTGTTTTCTAAAAGTAAAAACACCATAATTAATAACGCACTGAGTGTAAATGGGAAAAATAACAGCTGTATTACAATAATTACCAAACAGATTATAATAGAAAAAACTAATGCCGTATTATAGGCGCGTTGAAACGAGTACCTTTGGGATAGCAAAAAAAATAATAGCTTTCCTCCATCCAGTGGCCATATAGGAAGCAAATTAAACACTAGAATTGTTGTATTATAGAATAAGATTGTATCAATGATTGAACTTGGTAGCAGAGAAAAAAAGGATGCAAAAAACATGAGAACATAAATAATAAGATGTTGAATGGGACCTGCTATCGTGACAAGAAATTCTTCTTTTACAGGTCTACTGCCTTGTTCATCGGTATCCATCACACCCCCAAAAACCCATAACATAACTTGATTAATTCGCCAATTAAAGTAGGAAGCTGCCATATAATGACCTAATTCATGTAATAAAACAATCATTAGAATGATGAACATTTCAACAAATGTACCAGTCAAAAAGGAAATAATCATAAAAACTAATAATAATGGATGAATGTGTATAGGAGGTATTAGTTTACGGATTTTCATCAACTTCTATCACCTGAACAGGGTCAACAAATTCGTTGTCTTTTTCAATCGCAAAATATACCATTTCATTATCCGTTGTAGGTGTAAACTCCCCAAGCCTTTGCTTACTATTTACAACTTGATACAGATGAACATCAATGGAACTTAAGAAGCCATATGTTGAAGTGGATCCATCGGCATGTTGAATAATTACTGTTTTATCGGTATCTTGTTTTTTCCCCGCAAATATAACAACACCTTCACTTAATGCAGCGACAGCTGTAGTTTCCTGAGGAGCAATCATAATTCCTTTACCATTAGATTGAAAAGTCTCTATCACATTACCAGAGACTGGTAATACGAGTGCTACTTCTTCCACTTCCTCTTTATCGCTAGGCGAGAAGGCTAGAGGAGTACCAAAAGAATCTTTATACCACTTATAAACACTAGCAAAAGGAAAATCCTCTGTCAGTACACTGCTCGTCCATTCTCGTGGTTTATCAAAAAATTCCGCATCACTTTGCCATATAATGGCGATAGAGAAAAACAACATGACAGAAAAAATACCTTTTAACATAATACCTGTGATAGCATTACTTCTTGTCTGATTAGAGGATGAAGGATCAATAAAGTTTGGATAAAATCCATGTCTTTCTTCATCCTGTGGTAAAGAAGGTATGATGGTACTTATTTTATTAGGATTTGATTTGGTTGGGATTCCACGTGATTTTTTCCGTTCATTGATTGATTTTCTAACATCTTTTATTTCTTTCTTCATTCGTCCTCATTCCTTCATTCATCATTTATACAATTGTATGAAGGGCTAGGACAAGATATGATTGTCCGAACTTAATTTAGTATGGTGAGAGGAACAAGCTTTACACGAATATTTGGATTTGCTGTTCAATCAAAAAAGAGGTTGGAACAAAACGAAAACATAGGGTAATAAAAAACGAACAATCACTATCATTACCAGGAAATATACGGATACTCCTGTGGGAGGAAAGGGCACTGCCTGAGACCCCGGAAGAGCTTTAGCTCTGAGGAGGCTCACCAGCCGCCCACGGACGCGTAGTATATTTCCGGGGCGGGTCTGATGCGCTAACTTTCATGTTCGGTTTTCCTATGTTAAAAATAGTTTTGTTCCATCCTCTTTTATTTTCTTACTGCTAGCTCCTAATGCCAAAGAACTTTTTAACTTTCTTGAACATACCGGTTTCGTCTTCTAGTGATTGTAATGGTACAGATTCTCCTAGAATTCTTCTTGCAATATTTCGGTATGCTATAGAAGCTTTTGTGTTTGGTTGGAATGCAACTGGTTCTCCGTGATTGGATGCTTTAATAACTTCATCGTCATCTAAAACAATTCCAATTAGATCAATCGATAAAATTTGTACGATTTCATCGATTTCAAGCATATCGCCATTCTTCATCATATGCTTACGTATTCTGTTAATGATTAAGGAAGGTGGGTCCATATCCTCTTTTTCTAGTAGACCGATGATTCGATCGGCATCACGAACACTAGATTTCTCAGGCGTTGTCACCACAATAGCTTTATCTGCCCCTGCTACAGCATTTTGATATCCTTGCTCAATACCAGCAGGGCAATCAATAATGATATAATCATATTCTGTTTTTAATTCCTTCACAATTTCACGCATGCCTTCTGGCGTAACTGCTGTCTTATCACTAGTTTGTGCAGCAGGAAGTAGTGATAAATAATCAAAACGCTTGTCCTTAATCAATGCTTGTTTTAATTTGCAACGGCCTTGAATAACATCTACTATGTCGTATACAATGCGATTTTCAAGTCCCATTACCACATCTAGATTTCGCAGTCCGATATCGGTATCAATTAAGCAAACCTTTTTACCCATTAATGCTAGTGCAGTACCTAAATTTGCGGTAGTAGTCGTTTTCCCAACCCCACCTTTACCAGATGTTATAACAATTGCCTCACCCATTGATTATTCTCCTTTCGAATCCACTTAAACGTTTGCGTTTATGTGTTAAAACTTGCAATCTATCAATGATAATTTTGTCTTTTTCTGTATCGATGAGACCACATTCCATATATACACCGTCTGATTGGTAATCTGGTGCACGACTTATGTAATCAGCTATACGGAGTTGACTTGGATTCATATAAGAAGCAGTTATAATGGCATTATGGTCACCATTTACCCCTGCATGAGCAATCCCATGCAGACTACCCATAATATATATATTCCCCGTAGAAACTACTTTCCCACCAGGATTGACATCCCCTATTAATAGCACATCACCGTTTACCTCGAGAACTTGTCCAGACCGAACAATTCGATTGTAAACCTTAATTTCTGTATCCTCGAGCATGGCAAGTGCTTCATCCCTAAGAATGACATTCGATTCTACGGATTGAACAGTAAATTGTTTCTTTTCGGTAATAATGTTCTCTAGTTGTTCCCTTTGATCATCATATAAGTAACGATTTCCAAGGTTAACTGTTACGGGTACAACCTGTTCATCCTTTTTGGAATGATTAACAGATAATTTTTCTTGTAATTCCCTACACGCATCTTCAAATGAACAACGATCATCAATGAATAGTGTAAGCCCGTCTCTCGTGCCTTTTATCGTAACATACTGTTTTGGTTTCATGTCTTGCAACGCTTTCACCTCATTAGTGCTTTCAAATCTTTACGTGTAGGTATAATGGAATAACAACTATCTAATCTATCATGTTTTATCCGTTTTCCATTTTGCAAGTCGTTTTGCAAATAATGGATAAATAATGAGTAGGAAAATAGAATTCGCCAAAATAGATGGTAATAATCGTAACATGATGTAATCCATCCATTCTGCACTCATAATTCCGATAACATAATAGATAAGATTTATCATCAACTCTGCAATTGTTATACTTATTATACCAAACAATAACGTTGAATAAATATTACTATGCAACATATTTCGTAGTTCAAGAATAATGTACATCGTAACACCATAGGTAAACATATATACACCCAATATGCCTGTATAGGCAATATCAAATAAAAGCCCGAAAATTAAAGCATACATAATAGAATAATAAGAATTATCGTGGTCGTAAAAGATGGCAATTAATACCAAAAACATTAAAATCCAATGTGGCGTAATCATGATGTCACCGTCAAGGAGACTACTTGGCAAAATATCTAATGCCACGCCCTCTAAGACAAGGATTAACAGTAGAATAAGGGGTAGGAATATACGTTTCATTCCTCTTCCCCCTCTTCTTCTTCATCCTCATCCTCATCATCTTGACCTAATAATCGTTCCACTACTACCACATGATTAATTTCATACATATTCGCTGCAGGCTCTACTAATGCAGTTCGCGTTAACCCATATTGATCTGGGATTATCTCTTTCACAGTGCCGATTGGTAGGCCAGCAGGGAATACGCCACCCATACCAGAAGATACAACTAATTCCCCTTCTTCGATGTCCTCGTCGGAATCCTCAATGATTTTAAATAACAGTGAATTTGTTTCCTTATCATAGGACTCAATTAGACCAAATATACCCTTTCCACCTTCTCTTGATACTGTTGCAGATATCCGATTAAATTCATCAAAACCGGTTAGCAATTGGACCGTAGCAGTCTTTGGTGAGACAGCTTGAACCTTACCAATCATACCCTCTGCGGTAATAACTGCCATATTTACTTCTACACCATCTGAACTCCCCTTATTAATTGTTAGCTGCTCAATCCATCTTTCAGGGGACCTCGCTGTTACCGTTGCATGAATAGGGTTGTAGGAGCGTATGGAATCTTCTTTATCGAGCAACGCTCTCAGTTCTTCATTTTCATCTTTAATTTCTTGTACTTCATAGATTAGCCCTTTGTATTGTGCTAATCTTTCTCTTAAGATTTGGTTCTCCTCATACGTATTTCGAATATCATCTATATTTTCAAAGATACCTGCTACGTATTTTACAGGTGTTGATATGACATTCTGTGCAACACCAATAACATCACTTACAAATTGCTCTGCTGTAGTTAAATTTACCCTATCCCTTATTGAGAACCCAACTAAGGCAACTAGGACAATGATCCCAATTAGGATAATAAATAATCTTTTTTTACGAAAAAATAACATGAAAACACCTACTTATTCTACTGTAGGACGAGAAGATACATTTGGTTGTCCTTTAAAATGCTGAATATATTCTAACGATTTTCCAGTGCCGATAACAACACTATCCAATGGGTTATCAGCGACAAACACTGGCATCTTAGTCTCATCACTAATTTTTTTATCAAGGTTACGCAATAATGCTCCTCCACCAGATAACACGATTCCACGATCCATAATATCAGCTGCTAGTTCGGGAGGCGTTTTTTCCAACGTGATTTTCACTGCATCAACAATAGCATCTACTGTATCCTGAAGAGCCTCAGAGACTTCACTACCAGTAATAGTTATCGTTTTCGGTAACCCAGTAAGTAAATCTCTTCCACGGATATCCATTTCCTCATCCGCTATCATTTCATCATTTGCTGAACCAAGGTCTAGCTTGATTTGCTCTGCTGTTCTTTCACCAATCATTAAACTATACTTCTTCCGAATATGATTTACAATAGAAGTATCCATATTGTCACCAGCATTGCGGATAGATTCCGAGGATACAATTCCTCCTAGCGATATCACAGCAACCTCCGTTGTTCCACCACCTATATCAACTATCATGCTACCTGTTGGCTCCCATACAGGTAGTCCCGCGCCAATTGCAGCTGCAAATGGCTCTGCAATTGGAAAGGCTTCTTTGGCACCAGCCTGTTTCGTAGCGTCAATAACCGCTCGCTCTTCCACCATTGTAATACCAGACGGTACACAGATCATTACATTTGGCTTCTTAGCGAATGAAGAGCGGCTTCTCATTGCTCGTTTTATATAGTATTGCATCATAGCAGCGGTAGTATCATAATCTGCTATAACGCCATCCTTCATTGGTCTAATAACGGAAATACTACCAGGATTTCTACCTAACATATTCTTTGCAGCATTACCTACTGCCTCTATTTCACCTGTATCTACATTCTTAGCAACCACAGATGGTTCTCGTAAGATTACACCTTTTCCTTTAACAAATACCAATGTATTTGCAGTACCTAAATCAATCCCTAAATCTTGAGAAAATCCAAAGATACCCAATAAAATCTTCCTCTCCAGTATCATGTAAGTTTTCTTTCTATGCCTGACAGTTCTCTTATATTTTATGTGGTGGACCGTATAATATAATCAAATATGCCATAATGATGGTATGGAAATATGTAACTGCGTCCAACTCTTTCCAATCTCAAGAAGCGCCACTTTCAACTAAATATGAAAATGGCGCTCATACTTTATCTATTTAATTATACGAAAAAACTATAAAAATTGATAGTACTTATACGTATCCTTTTTCCTTTAACGAGACAAATTTATGATCTCCTATAATTAAATGGTCTAGTAATTCGATCCCAATCATTTTTCCTGATTCAACTAATCGTTTCGTTACATGGATGTCTTCTTGTGATGGAGTAGGATCTCCTGAGGGGTGATTATGGGCTACAATAATCGAAGCTGCAGACCGTTTCACAGCCTCGCGAAACACCTCACGAGGATGGACTATAGAGGCATTTAAGGACCCGATGAAGATGGTCTGACGATGGATAATTTGATTTTTCGTATCCAAGAAGATGGTAACAAAATGCTCTTGATTAAGGTGTCGCATCTCTTCCATGATATAATCGGCACCATCTTCTGGAGAACGTATGACATAACGTTCATTTGGTTTATATTGACTTAGTCGCTTACCTAGCTCTAGCGCAGATAAAATTAATACACCTTTCGCACTACCAATCCCCTTAATTGCTGTTAATTCCTCGATGGTAGCATCTTTTAATAGCTTTAATCCTTCAAAATGCATGAGTAACCGATTAGCAAGGGTCATAACAGACTCTTCTTTAGTCCCACTACCTAATAAAATGGCGATTAATTCTTGATTGGAGAGGTGACTTGCTCCTAATGCTAAGAGTCGTTCCCTTGGTCGATCCCCTTTAGGAACATCCTTTATCATAATTGATGAAGCTTTCAAACTATTTCCTCCTTTCGTCTAGCAATAGAATAGCTCAAGATTCTACCTCTTACAAATAGACAAGATAGTATTTTTCCCTTCTGTAGATCCTTAAAATAGTAAAAAAGCAGAGCGGAAAAAACACTTTCCACCCTGCTTCGTATTTCATCAGCTTATTTTAGCATTTTTATTCTTCTACTATTGCCCCGATGATAGTACACTATCCAATACATTCCAGAGGTGTAGTAGAACTATTTCCGTATTATTATTTGAGGTGAACAGTTCCTCCATTTGTGTAACAAAGCTATTTAGTTCAGTAGATCCTTTTGGGGCCTGTTCGATTAACGCATTCCATGTCTCCTTTTCCAAGCTACCATTCTCCAAGGAAAGATTCCATTGTTCCTGGAAGGAGACGATCCAGTCATATTCTTCTTTCGCTAAGTCTATCTCTTTTTCACTAGTCTGCCAATCCTTTGCATATACTTCTATTCCTTTTTCTTTTAAGGAGTTAATATCGCTTTGTAAATCTTCTTTCGAGCGACCTATCGTTACGAGAAGATAAAATTGATTGTCCTTTTCCCAAATGACAGGAGCATATCCTTGCTCTACAAACTTCCCTGATTCTGCTTCGGCATTCTCAATTGATGAAAAAACACCACCTTGTAACACGAAGGCAGACATGGAATCTAACATATAAGGTGACGTGTCACCGGTAGAAGCATTACCTTGACTATCGTCCTTTCCTTTCTCTTCTCCTTCTATAGGCATAGCAACAGCAGGAGTACCATTCCAATTATTGTCAAAATTAACAATAATATTTAACAAAACTACCCCCATAATAGAACCTATTATTAAGGCAGAAATAATTGCGATAATAATGGGCTTAAACATATGAAAAGTTGTTTGTTTCTTCGCCGTAGAACTGGATAGGCTAGATGTATCATAGTTCCTAGCAAAGGTATGAATTTGATTATGACTAGTTTCTTCAGTAGCAGCTATCTCTTCACTTACGTTACGCTTATTGACTTGGATATGTCCTGACTTCTTCGTATTTTCCCTTTTCCCCTTACCATCTAATCTTACTACTACTTGTTTTTTAGCTGACATTTGCTGCTCCCCCACTTTGCTAGATTCGTTGGTTCAACTCTAGCATAGGCAAACTAAAAAGTAAGGAGAATCTTGTCACACAAGGAACAGTTTATTTCAACATAAACCGGAATAAGTTTACAAGGTTTGCTTTTTTACATAGGCTCTTATCAGCCCAATGAAATGTAGGGAACCAGCAAAGAAATACATCTCATCACGTTCTCCTATCTCTTTCCATTCTTCCTGCCACTTTATTTGGCGTACTTTTTCTACTGGTACCATCTCCAATAGATTCTCAGCAGTTTCCGCACGAGGATGGTCAAAGGAAGTCACCATAATGGTATCAAAATACGGCAAAGCCTGTTGAAGCATTTTCTTTAATTCCTTATCCTTAAATCCAGCAAATATAAGATTCTTCCGCTTCGTTCGGTATAGATCATTCACCGTATGAAGAAATGCCTCCATCCCCTTTGGATTATGTGCCCCATCTAAAATCACAATAGGATTATCGTGAATTTTTTCGAACCGACCTGGTAGATGGGCTGTTTTGATGCCTTGATATACGTTGTCCCAATTTAAGTCTACGCCACTTTTTTCAATCATTACTAATGCCATGAGAGCTGTTGCCGCATTGATAATTTGGTGTTTCCCTATCATTTGTATTTCCATTTCTAGCTTTGTTCCTTGATAACACCATTCAAAAAACTGCCGATTTTCGTCTATAAATGTCCTTTTGTAAAAGAAGTCTCGATTTAATTTATACATATTGGCATATTTCTTCCTTGCTTCTTTTTCCAATATCGGCATACAACTCTCCTCGACCGCCCCTATAACGACAGGTGTATGACCTTTTATAATGCCTGCTTTATGAAAGGCAATTTCCTCCAGTGTATCGCCTAAAAAGGTAGCATGGTCCATCGCGATATTTGTTATAATAGACAGGATAGGTTGGATACAATTGGTGGAATCTTCCCTTCCCCCCATACCAGCCTCGATAATTGCAATATCAACCGTTTCACTAAAGTACATATAGGCTATCGTAGTGATAATCTCAAATTCCGTGGCGTGCATTTCTACTAAATCTAATTCTTTTATGGATGGCAGTAACTGGTTAAATAGCGTTATAAACCGATCATCCGGGATGGGAAGATCATTAATGAATATATGACCAGTTAGCCCTGTCAAGCTCGGTGAAGTAAAAATTCCGACACGATAGTTATTTTCTATTAATGCTGCTTTTAAATAGGTTAAAGTTGACCCTTTCCCATTTGTACCAGCAATATGGATAGCTTTTATTTTTTGCTGGGGATTCTGTTGGGATTCTAATAACGCCACCATTCGATCAAGACCCGGTTTTATACCTAGGGTTCTACGTTCAGCAATAAATGCTTCTATTTGTTCAATACTATGAAACATACAATCACCATCTTATCTATCAATTAGAAATTAGTATAGCATAGGAAGAAAGGAAATCGAACATTGAATAAAATTGGTTGGATTATTTATAATGGTAATTTACCTGGAAATAAATTTTTAGACTTTGCCCAAATGCTACACGAAGCAGCTAAGGAGCAAAACACGAAAACATATATCATGAAAAATAATGATTTATTATCATCATTAGGTACTAATAGTCTAGAGCTTCTAACAGAATATGAAGTACCCGATTTTGTTATTTTTACGGATAAGGATATCTATTTAGCAAGGCAACTGGAATTACTTGGTATACCTGTGTTTAATCGTTCAGAGGTAATTGAAACAAGTGATGATAAGATCGCCACTTACCAAGTATTAGCTAATCATAACCTACCAATTCCAAAGACTATTATTGCACCGAAAGTGTATACAAATCGCGAGGAAAAACTTCTTCCGAACCTAGACCATGTTATCAATCAATTAGGTCTACCTATGATTGTGAAGGAAGCGTTTGGCTCATTTGGTGAACAGGTTTATCTTATCCATACAAAGGACGAGCTGGAAGAAAAGGTGAAAGAACTTTATGGAAAAGCCTTTATGTTTCAAGTGTTTATACAGTCAAGTAAAGGTCGGGACCTAAGACTACAAGTGGTTGGAGATAGAGTCGTTGCTGCGATGAAGCGATTTTCTGCCGAAGATTTTCGAGCTAACATTACTAGTGGTGGCATGATGGAAGCTTATGAACCATCCGAAAAGGCCAAGGAAATTGCCATCTCTGCATCAAAAGCAATTGGAGCAGACTTTAGTGGTGTTGATTTATTATTTGGTGAGAATGATGATTATATCATTTGTGAAATAAATTCCAACGCACATATTCGGAATCTCTATGATTGTACAGGGATTAATGCAGCAAACGATATAGTAAAGCATATACTAAATAAGTTGAGGGATTCGCGTGGCTAATGGCTGGTTACTATATAGTGAAGAAGATGCAGTAGCGAACAAAGCGTACATTGATTGGTTTATCGATGAAGCAGATAAGCAAGGATTGACATTACGATTAATCTTAAGGGAGAAGCTTCAAATAGGAATATTGCAAAATGAGTATGCCCTTCTATTAGATGGCTGTAAAACTGAAATACCTGAATTCGCAGTAGTTCGAACCATTGAACCGCTGCTTAATAAGCAACTAGAACAGTTCAATGTACACGTATTTAACTCCTCCTACGTTTCGGAAATCAGTAATCATAAAGCGAAAACCTATTTAGAAGTTTCCCGTCTTGGTATCCCGATGGTAGATACAGTCTTTCTAAATGGTAAAAATATTACGAAGGAACCCCCTTTCCCACTGCCATTTGTGATAAAAGAGGCGACTGGTAGAGGTGGCAAACAAGTGTATTTTATTCAAGAAAAAGCAGAATGGGACGTATTTTTAACCATACGGAAACCGATCGATTACGTGATCCAATCAACGGATGTACAACTTGGAAAGGATCTAAGAGTCTTTGTTGTCGATAAGGAAATTGTAGGAGCTGTTTTAAGGGAAAGCAATACAGATTTTCGAGCTAACTTTACACTAGGTGGTTCGGCAAGCTTATACCAATTAAACGAAGTAGAAAAAGCGCTTATCATGAAAATTATCGATCATTTTGATTTCGGTATGGTCGGAATTGATTTCTTAATAGGTCAGAGCGGGGAGCTTCTGTTTAATGAAATAGAAGATGTTGTCGGCTCGAGGACCCTTAGTACGGTTAGTAACATAAATATACTAGAAAAATATATTACCTATATAAAACAACAATTAAAACAGGGTTCTTAGATTTTTCTAAGAACCCTGTTTGTTTATTATGATATTAATTCAGCTAATCGCGCCTGTACTGCTGCTTGTTTCTCTAAATAATCCTGTTCCTTTTTCTTCTCCTCTTCCACAACCGCCGCTGGTGCCTTAGCGACAAAGCCTTGATTGGAAAGCTTCTTCTGAACTCGTTCCACTTCTTTATTCCACTTTTCTAGTTCTTTCTCTAATCGGGCAATCTCTTTATCGAAATCAATAAGCCCTTCTAATGGTAAGAAGATTTCAGCACCCGTAATAACTGCTGTCATTGCTTTTTCAGGAGCATCTACTTTAGATGCAATAACAAGCTCGCTAGGGTTACAGAATCGTTCTAGATAGCCACGATTATGTTCAAGTTCTTTGACGATTGCCTCATCCTTCGCTTGAATTAACAGGCTAATTTGCTTCGACATTGGTGTATCGACTTCGGCACGGATATTACGTACTGCCTTAATAATCGACACAAGACGCTTCATTTCTTCCGATGCCTTTTCATCATGGAAGTCTTCCTGAACCTTAGGCCATTCAGCAATCGTAATGGATTCCCCTTGATGTGGTAGCTTCTGCCATATTTCTTCGGTAATGAATGGCATGAATGGGTGTAGTAGACGCATAGTCTGATCTAGCACATAGGCTAATACCGACTGTGTCGTCTTCTTCGCCTGGTCATCTTCCCCATATAATGGAAGCTTAGCCATCTCAATATACCAATCACACAATTCATCCCAGATAAAGTTATGAAGATGTCTTCCTGCTTCACCAAACTCATACTTATCGGTGTTACGTGTTACTTGGTCGATGGTTTCATTTAATCGTGTTAGAATCCATTTATCTGCTAAAGATAACTCACCAGTTAAATCAATATCTTCATACGTAAATCCTTCTAAATTCATTAGAGAGAAACGAGAAGCATTCCAGATTTTATTAGCAAAATTCCAGGTTGATTCTACTTTTTCCCAATAGAAACGCATATCCTGGCCTGGTGAAGTCCCTGTTAATAAGAAATAACGTAGTGAATCTGCACCGTATTTCTCGATGACATCCATTGGATCTACACCATTCCCAAGTGACTTACTGAACTTTCTACCTTCTGAATCACGAATTAACCCATGGAGTAATACATCTTTAAATGGTCGTTTTCCAGTGAACTCTTTCGATTGAAATGCCATACGAGCCACCCAGAAAAAGATAATATCATAACCTGTGATTAAAACATCTGTAGGGAAATAACGTTTGAAATCCTCAGCCTCTTCATTTGGCCAACCCATTGTAGAGAATGGCCATAATGCGCTGGAGAACCATGTGTCTAATACATCCTCATCTTGCTCCCAATTCTCTATATCACTAGGCGCTTCTTTTCCAACGTATAATTCTCCTGTTTCTTTATGATACCATGCTGGAATACGATGTCCCCACCATAATTGACGACTAATACACCAGTCACGAATATTTTCCATCCAGTTTAAATATGTTCGTTCAAAGCGTTCTGGAACAAAGTTAATTCGTTCCTCAGTATTTTGCATTTCTAATACAGAATCAGCAAGTGGCTGCATTTTTACAAACCATTGTGTAGATAAATACGGTTCAACAACTGCCCCACTCCGTTCTGAATGTCCGACTTGATGAACATGTTCTTCGATTTTGAAAAGGACACCCATATCCTGTAGGTCTTTAACAATTTGCTTACGACATTCAAAACGGTCCATGCCTTCATATTTGCCTGCATTTTCATTCATGGTGCCATCTTCATTCATTACGAGCACACGCTCAAGATTATGACGATTTCCTATTTCAAAATCATTAGGATCATGAGCTGGGGTAATTTTAACTGCACCAGACCCAAATTCCATATCAACATATTCATCAGCAATAATCTGGATTTCACGGCCAACAATCGGTAGAACTACTGTTTTACCAATTAGGTGTTGATAGCGTTCATCTTTCGGGTTTACAGCAACCGCAGTATCACCAAGCATCGTTTCTGGTCTTGTTGTCGCAATTTCAATTGTTTCATCACTATCTTTAATTGGATATTTCATATGATAGAAATTGCCGTTTACTTCTTTATAAATAACTTCAATGTCTGATAGAGCCGTTTTTGTTTCTGGATCCCAGTTAATGATGTATTTACCACGGTAAATTAGTCCTTTTTCATATAGCTTTACAAACACTTCCTTAACAGCTTCTGATAAGCCTTCATCGAGTGTAAAGCGTTCTCTTGAATAATCTAACCCTAGACCTAATTTTTCCCACTGAGATCTTATAAAGGACGCGTATTCTTCCTTCCAATCCCAAGCTTTTTGTAGGAATTTTTCTCGACCAAGCTCATAACGGTTTGTGCCTTCTTCTTTCAGTCGTGCTTCTACTTTCGCCTGTGTCGCAATCCCTGCATGATCCATACCTGGTAACCATAGTACATCATAGCCTTGCATCCGTTTCATACGGGAAATGGTATCTTGCATTGTTGTATCCCATGCATGACCAAGGTGTAGGCGGCCTGTCACGTTAGGCGGTGGAATTACGATAGAGAATGGTTCTTTTTCTGGATCACCAGTTGCTTCAAAGTATTTCCCATCTAGCCAGAACTTATAGCGGTCTTGCTCTACTGCTTGTGGGTCGTATTTCGGTGGTAGAGTTGTGTTGTTTTCTTCCATTAATATCAGCCTCCTTTAAAGTTAAGGGTAATGTGATTTCCTAGCCACTAAAAATACAATCATGATTAGGCCTTTATCAAAATGAAATCAAAGATTTACCCTAGAATAAAAAAACCCTTTCCATCCTAAATAAAGGACGAAAAGGGTTGGATTTCCGTGGTACCACCTTTGTTTACAGGAATATATTCCTGTACACTCATTGTTTGATATCGGTTATGAACCGGCAAGCTCCTACTACTAATTCAGAGCTGCTGCATCAAGGGCGACCTTCCAAAACGTTTACCTAGAAAACTCTCACCACTGTTTTCCTCTCTTTGAGGTAACTATTCTGTACTCTTCCCTCTCATATGCTTTCGTATATGATTATTTTCTTATTTTAGCCAATTTTAATCCTAAAATCAACTATTATTTAGATAATGGCACGAAGTAGCTTGGTTTATACATATAGTATTAAAAAAAGAAGTATTTGGTGCATTCTTTATGGAGGTGATGACATATGGCAAGATATTATCGTTACCGATTACCACCATGGGCTAGAAAGTGCTTAATTATTGCCGAACAGATTACACTACCGATACTTATTTTCCAATTAATCCGAACTATTTTTCTCCCAACAACTTTTGATGTCTTACTAACTTTATTGTTAGCAGGAATTTATATTGCTTTTTATTTGAAGTGGATTTAATCCTCACTGCTACTTTCATCCAGTGTTACCATTTCAAATTCCTCCTCCACAAATATAGAAAAACGTATCCCAAACATTAATTGACGATGATATCGCTGTAACTTTACTACTAGTTCCATCATGCTGTTAGAAGATTTATCTTCCACATACGAATCGATGGCGCTTATATAATCTGAAGGATCCAGTAAATAAAGCGCTAATAGTGTTAGTTCGTGATTTTCCAATTGGTTTTCATCTGTATAAAACTTTAATTGTTCCAACAAAGGCCCTTCCTCTGTATCATGGTATAAGGTTTTATGCTTCCATATTAAAGTCAAATCTACAATGGGGTGGTTATAAGTTGCCTTCTCCCAGTTAATGAAATACATCTGATTCCCATGAAGAACATGGGAATCTTTCACATTTCCATGACAGAGACATACTTGCCACTCTGCTAATTCTTCAAGGGATTCTAGGTATTGATCTAGTCGCTTCTCTACAATATAAAAGACTTGTACAAGGTCACGGTACTGTGTACAAACTAATAATTCGACCGGTGACATAAAATGTTTCGATTCAAAACTTTCTACATGAGCTAGTAGCTTCTTTCTTAGCTCCATTATTTGTTTTTTATAGACGAGAAAATTTTCCCGTGCTTGTTCCAGTTCTTTCTCGTTTAACTGTAGTGTTTTCCTCGTTTTCGCATGAATATACCCAAGGTGTTGATATACTTTTCCAATAGAAGGATGTTGATGACTTGTTTCGATCCAGGGGGTTAAATAATAGATATCCTCTCCATCCTTCGTAAATAGTTTGCCTTTTTGGTTTACATATACTGGTAAGATATGTTGTATATTCTGGGCATGTGCCGTATGGTAGATGTCTAACCATAATGGAACTTTTTCTTCTTGTAAATTACTTCGCTTTAATGCATATTGCTGTTTATTACCTTGAATATGATATAGACGTTCGGTTACTTTTTCTATATCAACAGGAAAGACATGATACGATTCTAGAATTCGCCGAACATTCTCCAAGAGCTTCACCACCTATAATGTATCCCATTAATATGAGGCTTTAGACAATAACATAGGATAAAACGAACATGAAAATTAGCGCATCAAATCCGCCCCGGAAATATACTACGCGTTCCGTGGGCGGCTGGTGAGCCTCCTCAGAGCTAAAGCTCTTCCGGGGTCTCAAGCCGTGCATTTCCTCCCACAGGAGTCTCCGTATATTTCCGGGGCTAATTTGGTGATGGTTCATATTTTATTCCCTTTATTTTCGTTTTGTCCCAGCCTCATATCCGTTGTTCATTTATTTTTCACAGGAATATATAGTAATTGACCTTCTGTTATATCATCATCCTCTAATTGATTTTGATTACGTATATGAAGGGTTGTTGTTTCATATCGTTTAGCAAGTGATTCTAATGTATCTTTTTCCTGAACAATGCATAGCCTTACTTTGGCGTATTGTTCTTCTCCTCCTCGGAACATATCCGCTAGATAGGTCAAATCTGCTTTTTCAGTCCTACTTTCATCAGAATCATCCAGACTATAAGTCTCTTCCTCCGAGGATGATGGTTCATGCAATTCCTCTTCCACCTCTATTTCTGGCTCTTGGTTTTTATTGAAGAATTCTTCAAAGGTTTGGGTTTTTTGCATGAACTTCCATCTATCATCTTCAATAGGATCATTCACTTCTTCTTGCGACAAGGTTGGAAGTGGCTCTGGCGAATCTTCTATGTAGGTGGAAGATTCGTCTTCATGTTTTACATCAAACTCAAAAAACTCTTCCTCATTTCTTGCTAGAGCAGGTTCTTCTTCTGGAAGTGCTTCTGTGGTAGGCGCTTCGACTGTTTCTACTTCTGCTTCTACTTCTGTTTCTGTCTCCTCTTCTTCTACTTGATTACGTATACCATGAATTTCAATAGTGGAACGTAAATACAAATGATCTGTTTCTGGTAATTCATAATCAAACTCCGAGATAAAAACAGTGACATCATCTAAATTTTCTACTCGATAGGCTGGGACAGTGATTTCAACTGGAAAACGATGCCTAAATTCAGCTACACCATGCTCGGCGTCCGTTACCCTTTCCATATAACGCTTTGAATCATACCCGTCTAGGTAAGACTCCGTGCTTTCACCTATGGTTTGCGCTTTCTGATAAGAACCTTGTAATTCAATTACACCTCTAATGGAAATAAAATCAGCAAATTCTTGTATAGAAATCTCCGGTTCCAAGGAAATCCCCATTATTTCTGCAACTTCCTGACCCTTTTCAAAGTACAATGACTCATTCAAGTCAAAACGAAATACATTCTGTTCGTTTACCAAGTGGTTTCCTCCCTTCAAAACATACATTCCATATGCCTTATCTCTTAATTATCTATATGAGCCAAGACCTTAGGATATGCTAAGTAGAGGAAATCTCTTAATGGAAAAACATTTTTTGATTTGTGTATATGGAGTGGGTTATAGATTAACTAGGTGGGCTATCGGGAAAGGCTAGGAGATACATAAAAAAAACGAACTAATCTGCCATTCTTGTTATCAGAATGCATTAGTTCGTTTTTTTAGATTGGTTATGCAAGCTGTGAAAATGCTTTTCTAGCTGCTTGAATTGTTTTTTGGATATCTTCTTCTGTATGTGCTGTAGATAAGAATAAACCTTCGAATTGTGATGGTGGTAAGAAGACACCTTCTTCTATCATAATTCGATAATACTGATTAAAATGATCTAGATTCGATTTGGATGCAGTAGCAAAGCTAGTCACTGGTTCTTCTGCAAAGAAAACGCCGACCATCGATCCTGCTCGATTTATCTGTAATGGAATATGATAATCATTCGCAGCTTGCTGATAGCCTTCTACTAATAAATCTACTTTTTTATTCATTTCTTCATAAGATTCTTTCGTTAAAGCACTTAGCGTTTCATATCCTGCAGTCATTGCTAATGGGTTCCCAGATAATGTTCCTGCTTGATATATCGGCCCTGCAGGTGCTACTTGTTGCATAATTTCGCGCTTACCACCATAGGCTCCAACTGGTAAGCCTCCACCAATTACTTTACCTAGGCATGTCAAATCAGGCGTCACGTCAAAATGTCCCTGTGCACAATGGTAACCTACACGGAAGCCTGTCATAACCTCATCAAAAATTAACAGTGATCCATGATCTTCTGTTATCTTTCTGAGGAATTGTAAAAATTCATTAGTAGGAGGAACCACACCCATATTACCACATACTGGTTCCGCAATAACTGCTGCAATGTTATGACCGTATTTCTCAAAAGCAGTACGAACACCCTCTTGATCATTATAAGCAACGGTAATTGTATTTTGGGCAATTGTTTTCGGTACACCTGGGCTGTCTGGAAGACCTAAAGTAGCAACACCAGACCCAGCTTTAATTAATAATGAGTCACCATGGCCATGGTAGCTACCCTCAAATTTTAAGATAAGATCTCTACCAGTAAATCCACGAGCTAGTCGTAATGCGCTCATCGTCGCCTCTGTACCAGAGTTTACCATACGAACTACTTCAATAGAAGGTACTCGGTCAATTACTAACTTTGCTAGTTTATTCTCCAGTACCGTAGGGGCACCAAAGCTTGTTCCATTTTCAATAACTTCATGTAACTTACTAACAACTCGTTCATCTGCATGCCCTAAGATAAGCGGTCCCCAACTCAACACGTAATCAATATACTCATTGCCATCAATATCTTTGATTTTAGACCCTTTTCCACTTTCCATAAAAATTGGGTCCATCCCTACCGATTTAAATGCTCTAACCGGTGAGTTAACACCACCAGGCATCAAATTAACCGCTTCTTGATACGCATCAATTGATTGATTGAATTGTTTCATCATAACCACCCCGTTTAATTTTCTTCCTTCAACCACTTCGCCACATCTTTAGCAAAATAGGTAATAATTAAGTCTGCACCTGCACGTTTCATCGACGTTAATTTTTCCATTACTAAACTCTTTTCATCAATCCAACCATTTAAAGCTGCTGCTTTTACCATGGAATATTCGCCACTTACATTATAAGCAACAACTGGCAAGTTAAAATGATTGCGGACATCACGAACAATATCTAAGTAGGATAGTGCTGGTTTTACAATTAAGAAATCAGCACCCTCTACTACATCCGATTCCGCTTCTCTTAATGCCTCTAGGCGGTTGGCAGGATCCATTTGATAGGTTTTACGGTCTCCAAATTGTGGTGTACTATCTGCTGCATCACGGAAAGGACCATAAAAGGCAGAAGCGTACTTCACTGCATAGGACATAATAGGTATGTTGGTAAATCCTGCTTCATCTAAGGCTTGTCTAATTACTTTGACAAATCCATCCATCATATTAGATGGTGCAATAATGTCAGCACCAGCTTCCGCTTGCGATACCGCAGTTCGGGCAAGTAATTGTAAGGATTCATCATTATCTACATCATGGTCATGAATCACTCCACAATGGCCATGAGATGTGTATTCACATAGACAGGTATCGGCAACTATTAGAATTTCTGGATATGCGCGCTTTATCAATCTTGTTGCCTCTTGGACAATTCCAGTTTCAATAAAAGCACCTGTACCAACTTCATCCTTATCATTTGGAACACCAAATAGAATGATTGATTTAATACCAAGCTCGACAACCTCTTTCACTTCATCTAATAGAAGATCCATGGATACTTGATAGACTCCTGGCATAGAAGGTACTTCATTTTTTACATTACTACCTTCTACAACAAACATTGGATAAATAAAATCTTCTACATGGAGATGGGTTTCTCTAACCATTGCTCTCATCGAATTAGATGACCGTAAACGGCGATGACGTTTAAATTCAGAATTAAAATTCATGTATCTCAATCCTCTCTTTTATTCATTACACATTACTTCGATCATAGACTCAATCGTATAGGTTTCTGGAGTAATAATATTCTTAAGGCCAAGCTGTCTCGCCCTTGCTTCTGTTGTCCTTCCAATACAAACAGTTTTCGTATACTCTGGTAACGTCCTAGTAGAAAACGTTGTAAAAGCTTCGACCGTAGATGGACTAGTAAATGTAATAAAATCAAATGCTACGTTCTCTAGCACCTGTCTTAATTTAGTTTCAACAGCAAAATTATAATTAGTATCATAGACGACCAAGGATTGGTGTAGAACACCAGCCTTCGATAAACCCTTCGCAACAACATCTCTAGATCTATTACCTTGAACTAATAAGACTTGTTTAATTTCCTGATATTTTTCTAAAAACTCTTTTACTAAATTTTCACCATCGTAAATAGACGGGACAAAATCGGGCTTATATCCATAGTTAGCTAGAACTGTTGCCGTTTTTTTTCCTACAACAGCAAATTTCACATTATCCAATGTTAGGTGCGCTTCTTCTAGGATAGAAAAAAAACATTCCACACCATTCACACTCGTGAAAAAAATCCATTCTAACGTATCCATATTCTGCAGTCTTTGAACGACTTCTACTGCGCTTCTACTGGTAATCTTTAATAAAGGTACCTCATATACGTTAGCCCCATTATCAAGGAGTTGATTGGTAAATTTTTTTGCCAAACTCGCTTCCCTTGTAACCAATACGTTCTTCCCTGCTAATGGAAGCATTACTGATCTAACTCCTCTTTTACTCGTTCAATAATATCTTTTGCTCCTAGTTGTAACAACTTCTCTGCCGCTTCTTTTCCAACCTGTACCGGGTCTGTACCTCGTACGACTTCTTTAAGAATGGTTTTACCATCTGGTGTACCAACAAGGGCGTTTAGGACGACATCTTCATTTTCTAAATGAGCGAATCCACCGATTGGAATTTGGCAGCCACCTTCTAATAAATTCAAATAAGTCCTTTCAGCAGTCACGGTTTTAACGGTATATGCATCATTTATTTTTGCTAGTATATCATTTAATTCTTGGTCATCTTCACGGCTTTCAATAGCAAGTGCCCCTTGACCTACCGCAGGCACACAAACGTCTGGTTCTAAGTACTCTGTAATCAGATCCTCATTTAAGCCGACACGCTTTAATCCGGAGACAGCTAAGATAATGGCATCGTAGTCTTCTTCTTGTAATTTACGAATTCTCGTTTCTATATTTCCACGAATCCATTTAATTTCAAGATCCGGTCTTTCAGCAAGTATTTGCGCAGCACGGCGAAGACTACTCGTACCAACTACTGCTCCTTCTGGTAACTCTCTTAATGGAACTTGATTTTTCGATATAAGGGCATCCCGGTGATCTTCCCTAACTGGAATAGCGGAGATAATTAAGCCTTCTGGTAAGGAAGCAGGCATATCTTTCATGCTATGAACTGCAAAATCAATTTCCTTATCATATAGCGCTTTTTCAATTTCCTTGACGAATAATCCTTTACCACCAACTTTAGACAGTGTGACATCCAGGATTTTATCTCCTTTTGTTACAATCTTTTTAACCTCAAACTCGTTCTCCACTCCTGCCTTTTTCAGCTCATTAATCACCCAATTCGTCTGAGTTAGGGCAAGGTTGCTCTGTCTTGATCCAACGATTATTTTACGCATAGTAATCCTCCTAGTTAAATGTGAAAATTTGAGAGCCTAGTAAATAAAAAGAAGTTAATAATCAATATTAAGAATGCAAAAGCATTGTAGGTAGCAAGAGATTTTCCTGCCATTCGCCGTACAACTCGTAGTAGTAAATACGTGATATAGATACCCAAAACCAGTATCGACCCTATTGTTTTTAAATCAAACCAATAAAATTCAACATCCTCGGTATATGCCCACGCAAATCCTAAAATAATTCCAATTAATAATAATGGGACACCAATGGTGATCGTACGAAACGTATAACGCTCTAATCGGTTTAAGTCCCCTAATTTCCATACCCATTTTATCGCTTTCTTTTCTTTTAAGAAATGATATTGCACAATATACATAAGAGAGAATATAAACGAAATGGTAAAGAAACCGTATGAAATAATTGCCAAGGAAATATGTGCAATTAATATTTCATCAACAAGCTGTATCCCACTCTCTGTCACCTGGTTTTTCGCGACAAGCGATATATGCATCAGTAAGACAAAAAATCCAAATAAATTAATAAAAAACACCATGAAATACGTTTTAAATAAGCGATTCATTAGTACAGAAAAGGTTACTAATACCCATGCGTAAAAATATAAGCTATCGGTTAACGTTGCAATAGGAAAACGATTCTCTATTATAACAGTAGATAATAAAAAAACGGTTTGAAAGAGCCAAACCATACAAAGTAACCAGAAGGCAGATACATTTGCCTTCCGGTTTTGCTGTACAAAATCAATAAAATAACATATCAGACTTAATGCATAAACACATAGTATTCCCTCATAGATCCAACGTACCTCTACCATACGACAAACCCTTTACTGCGTTACTTCCGCAAATTTACTCGCTAATGGAATCTCTTTCTTTAATGATTGAAGTAATTCATCATTTTTTACTGCTTGTTTGGCGAACTCTTCTTTCACTTCTTCTTCAATACCAAAGATATCAACAAATAGCTGTAACGCCTCACTTGCATTATCTGATCCTGCTAGTTCTTTTGCTTGTGTAATCGGATCCTTAAGTAATTGATTAATAATACTTTTCGTATGCTTACTTAAAACCTTCTTCTCTCGGTCCGTTAAGTCAGGCATCTTTCGCTCAATACTTTTCATTGTTTCTGCTTGAATGGTGAGTGCTTTTTTCCTTAATGCAGAAATTACTGGAACAACACCTAATGTTTTCATCCATTCTTTAAAGGTAATGATTTCTTTCTCTAGCTGTAATTCAATTTGCTCTGCAGCTTTCTTACGTGTTTCTAGATTCTCATCCACGATATGTTGTAGATCATCAATATCATATAAAAATACATTATCTAATTTTCCTAATTCAGGATCCAAATCTCTAGGAACAGCAATATCTACTAAAAATAAAGGTCGTCCTTTACGTTTCTTTTGAATTGGTTCCATCATGTCATGCGTCATGACAAACGAATCTGATCCAGTAGAACTGATTAATATATCGGTATTTTCTAAGACTGCACTTAATTTATCCAGCTGTTCTGCTTGTGCATGAAACTGTTCTGCTAGCATATTTGCCTTTTCCAAAGTTCGGTTTACTACCGTTATTTTCGTAGCACCAGATCCTTGTAAGTTTTTAGCAGCAAGTTCGCCCATCTCTCCAGCACCAACAATTACGACATGTTTGTCTTGCAGCGTTCCAAAAATTTTCTTGGCTAATTCGACAGCAGCATAGCTAACCGAGACGGCATTTTCACCGATGGCCGTTTCTTTTTGAGCTCGTTTAGCAAAGGTAATGGCCTGCTTAAATAACTCGTTAAAAATGGTTCCTGTAGCTTTTACTTCTTGTGAAGATAGGAATGCCTGTTTAACTTGTCCAAGTATTTGCGTTTCCCCAAGCACCATAGAATCAAGTCCTGATGAAACTCTAAATAAATGCTCTAAAGCCCCATCATCCTCTGTTATTCTTAAAAAAGAGGAAAGCTCTTCTTTATCAACATGAAACCATTCAGCTAGAAACTGCTTTATATAATAACGCCCTGTATGTAGTTGATCTACTACAGCATAGATCTCTGTACGATTACAGGTTGATAAGATAACATTTTCTAATATACTTTTTCTTGTTTTTAATTCTTGCATAGCATCCTGAAGAGAGTTTTCTGAGAAAGTTAGTTTTTCTCTAATTTCGACAGGGGCTGTTTTATAATTTAAACCAACTTTTAAAATATGCACCGTATCTCTCCTCCGAAAATATAGCGGTTCAAATTCAACCTAGATTTCCATACTGTAACTAGTATATCACAGTACAAACGTTTCGTTTTTTGGTTTTGTGAACAGATTATGAAAGTATGTTTTACAGATATATGCTATCATAAAGATAAACTCAGATGTACTCTAACACACCATACTATAAGAATCAAGAAATCAACTTACAGTATATAAATGCGTGAAAGGTGAGGAAATGAAAAATAAAAATACCCTTACAGCCTACTTACTAATTGGCATTGGTTTATATTTTTTATTTAGAGAATTAAAGTTGCCTATTTTTACTGACTTTTATTCTTGGCCGACTATACTAATTATTATTGGCCTTGCGATGCTAATCTATAGCTTCAAAGTAAAGGATTACAATTCACTATTTAGCGGAACGCTCTTATTAGGATTCGGAATACATTTCCATGGAATTAGACATTATAGCTTCTGGATTGACCATTGGGCCATGTACCCTCTCATTATAGGTATCGCCTTTTTGATTCGTTATATCAAAACAAAAAAAGGCTTACTACCGGGCCTTATTCTTACTTTACTATCTGGTGTTTTCATCTTTTCGGTTAATATTCCACCATGGTTTAATTGGATACATGATGTAGTGAATTTCGCACAAGTTTATTGGCCGATCGTGTTAGTTGTAATCGGGATATACTTACTAATGAAAAAATAAAAAGGGTTTTCTTAGGTCTTTTCCTAAGAGAACCCTTTATTGTTATATAGTTGAACTTAAGAATGCTCTCGTTCGTTCTTCCTTTGGTTGTTCAAAAATTTCATCTGGTTTTCCGTATTCTACAATTTTTCCATCATGCATATACACGACCCAGTCCGCTACTTCTCTAGCAAAGCCCATTTCGTGTGTGACAACTACCATGGTCATTCCTTCATCCGCTAGCTCCTTCATCGTTGTGAGAACTTCACCCACTAACTCAGGGTCTAATGCAGAGGTTGGTTCATCAAATAACATCACATCTGGTTTCATTGCAAGGGATCGAGCAATTGCCACACGCTGTTTCTGTCCACCTGATAATGTTGAAGGATAGACATCATACTTATCACCAAGTCCTACTTTATCAAGCAATACTTTTGCCTCTTCTATTGCTGTTTTCCTAGGAAGTTTTTTAACTAATACTGGGGCCTCGATGATGTTTTCTAATACCGTTTTATGTGGAAAGAGATTAAAATGCTGAAAAACCATCCCTACCCGTTGACGAATATGATTTAAGTCATGCGAATCTTTTTCAATCTGAACCCCTTCCACTAATATCTTGCCGTCATCCTTTAACTCAAGAAAATTGATGCAACGTAACAATGTGCTTTTACCGGAGCCACTGGCACCAATTAATACGACAACATCACTTTCTTCTACCGTAAGATCAACATCTTTCAATACATGTAAATCACCAAATGATTTATTTAATCGTTCCACCCGAACCATTTCTCTCCTAGCCATTTCGTTTACCTCCCTTAATCACTTTTTGCTAATTTCTTTTCTACCCTATTTACTACAGCCGTTAGGATAAACACAATAAATAGATAATAGACGGCAGCAATGGAATAGAATGTTAGGAAATCAAAAGAGTTTGATCCTAAGGAACTGGAAACTCCAAATAGCTCCTGTGCTCCTATAAAGGAAACTAATGACGAATCTTTTATTCCAATGATAAATTGATTACCAAGGGAAGGAATCGCTCGACGAAATGCTTGTGGTAGAATGATTCTTCTCATTGTTTGTAGCTTGGTCATCCCTAAGGAACGCCCTGCTTCCATTTGACCTTTATCAATCGACTGAATCGTTCCGCGAATAATCTCAGCAATATATGCACCACTATGGATGGCTAGCCCTATAGCACCCGCCCAAAATGCATTAATTAAGATGAGTTCTGTAATGCCATAATATAGAACGAAAATCTGAACGATTAATGGCGTACCTCTTATCACCCAAATATACGCATCTGCAATCCATTGAAGTGGTCTAATGTTGGAGATTTTAAGAATGGCAAAAAATAACCCGATTACAAAAGCAATTACTAACGATGCGATGGATAAATAGATGGTTATCTTCAGCCCTTGAAGAAATAAAGGATAGCTATCAATAAATACTTGTAGAAAATGAGACAAGTGTTCCAACTCCTTATCATTTTACTCGATGGGAATTACTCTAACTCTTCTGGTTCTTGCGTAATGTCAACACCGACCCATTCTTCGGCTAAATTAGCCAGCTCTCCACTATCCTTTAATTCTTGAAGTGCATCATTAATAGCTTCTAACAAAGCATCATTATCCTTGTTCACAGCAACAGCTTGCTCACTGACACCTAATTGCCCACGGTTTTCAATTTCTAAACCATTCTGAATTGCAGATTGTCCTGTGATTTCATCCGTTATAACAGCATCATGATGCCCGGATGCTAATGATTGTAATGCCACTACATCACTGTCTACTTGTGGAATATTATCTGTATACTCCTGCGCTATTTCTACATAGGTTGAGCCCCTAGATACAGATATTTCCTTGCCGTTTAGGTCTGTAGCTGTTTGTATGTCACTATCTGGCCTTGTATAAATAACTGGACCGGAATAATAATACGGTATGGAGAAGTTAACTTTTTCCAGTCGTTCTTCTGTAATGGTATGACTCGCAACCGCAATATCGTAACGTCCTTCATTCACTCCTGTAACGATTCCGGAAAACTTAGCCTTTTGGGCTACTGGTTCTAGACCAAGTTTTTCAGCAATCGCTTCTGCTACGGCAATATCATAACCAACCATTTCAGCACCTTCCATATAACTAAACGGCTTGAACTCACCTGAAGCAGCAAAAATTAGCTTACCTTCCTCTAATAATCCATATTCTGAACTTCGGTTTTGATCTTCATGATGTGCTTGATTGTCTGATGATTCATTAGGGCTCTCCTCTGTCCCACATGCAGCTAGTACAACTAATAAAAACGCGAAAAAAAGTGTAATTTTCAGTTTTCTCATAGTATAACGATTTTCTCCCTCTCTTGTTATTTTGAAATGATTCACTCACTTCCCACTTCAAAAGTATAACAAGATACAAATTGAACATCGAATTGGAAATAATCAGATTAATTTTGATATAAGATGCACTAACCTCATTATAGGCATATATGTACTCATCTCTTACAATTGCTTCATAATACTGTCTTGCAGTAGGAATTCATCAAAATGTCCAATATTTTGCAGGCTACTGTGAGGGAAAAGATGGATGCAATTGGTTGGTAAACTTCACACGCTTGCCCCTTGCATCTTAAAAAGAGCTAGACACAAAAGTAATTTTCACAAAAAAACCGAATGATGAGCACGGCATCTGCATGTGTATCATTCGGTTTTCCATCTATTTTCTTTTTATTACATTTACACTATAAATACTTCTTCAAAATTCCCCAAGCTTCATCCTTACCTTCACCAGTTTCCGCTGAGAAAGGTAACACGAGATCACCTTTGTCCATTTGTAGCGTATTAATGGTTCGTTTAATATGTTGTGCTCGTTTCCCTTTTGGAATTTTATCTAATTTCGTCGCAACAACCACTACAGGAAGATCAAAATGCTTTAAGAATTCATACATTTGGATATCGTCACGAGTTGGTTCATGGCGAATATCGGTTATTAGTAATACAGCCTTTAATGTCTCACGAGTCTGGAAATATTCTTCCATCATGACTCCCCATTTTTCACGTTCCGTTTTGGAAACCTTCGCATATCCGTATCCAGGAACATCGACAAAATAAAAGGCGTCATTGATACGATAGAAGTTCAATGTTTGTGTTTTACCTGGCTTTGATGATGTTCGCGCTAGGTTCTTGCGGTTGATTAACTTATTAATAAACGATGATTTCCCAACATTCGATCGGCCTGCTAGAGCAATTTCAGGTAGTTGATCATTTGGATATTGTTTCTTACTAACGGCACTAATTACAATTTCAGCGTTTGTTACTTTCATTTTTCTCCTCCACTAGGGCATGCTTTAATACTTGGTCCAGATGATTTACTGGGATAAAGGTTAATTCTTTCCTTACACTTTCTGGAATATCATCTAAATCCTTTTTATTATCTTCTGGGAAGATAATTGTCGTGATACCCGCCCGATGGGCACTCAACGTCTTCTCTTTCAGTCCACCAATCGGAAGCACACGTCCTCTTAATGTAATTTCCCCTGTCATGGCTACTTCTTTTTTCACGGCACGGTTCGATAGAGCTGACACGAGCGCCGTTGCCATTGTTATTCCTGCAGAAGGACCGTCCTTAGGTGTGGCACCTTCAGGAACATGAATGTGAATATCATACTTTTCATGAAAATCTTGTTCGATGCCAAGCTCCTCTGCTCTAGAGCGGATATAGCTAAATGCAGCTTGAGCCGATTCACGCATGACATCACCAAGCTTACCTGTCAGCGTTAATTTACCTTTTCCAGGATAATGTGATACTTCGATAGATAATGTATCACCACCAACCGTAGTATACGCAAGTCCGGTTGCTGCTCCAATCTGGTTTTCTTTTTCCATTTGACCATATCGGAAAATCGGTTTGCCGAGCAACTCCTCTAAACTCTTTTCTGTTACAACCACTCGTTTTTTCTCGTTCGATACAATAAGTTTTGCTGCTTTACGGCATACTTTAGCAATCTGTCGCTCCAGTGTACGTACACCAGCTTCTCTAGTATATAGACGAATTAATTTGAGCAATGCTTCATCTCTAACTTGGAGATTGCCTTTTTTCAAGCCATTCTCTTTCAATTGTTTAGGGAAAAGATGCTCTTTGGCAATATAAAGCTTCTCCATCTCTGTATAACCGGAAAGTGATATGAGCTCCATACGGTCTAATAATGGTCCAGGAATGTTATTAACATAGTTAGCTGTAGCAATAAATAATACATTCGATAAATCGTATGTCTCTTCAATATAATGATCACTAAAGCTACTGTTCTGCTCTGGATCTAATACTTCAAGCATAGCAGAGGAAGGATCTCCTCTAAAGTCATTAGACATTTTATCAATTTCATCTAATAAAAATACTGGGTTAATGGTCTTTGCTTTGCGCATTCCTTGGATGATTCGCCCAGGCATCGCACCAATGTATGTTCTTCTATGTCCTCTGATTTCCGCTTCATCTCGAACTCCACCTAGAGAAATTCGCACAAAGTTGCGATTTACCGATTTGGCGATGGACTTTGCTAAAGATGTTTTACCAACACCCGGTGGCCCAACAAGACAAAGAATAGGCCCTTTTATAGAATTAGTTAACTTTTGAACTGCCAAGTATTCTAATATCCGTTCTTTAACTTTATCAAGACCGTAATGATCTTTATCCAATATTTCTTGTGCACGTGGAATCTCAATTGTATCTTGAGACTTTTCCGTCCATGGCAATGCTAACAGCCACTCTAAATAGTTTCGAATCACAGAACTCTCTCCAGATGACTGTGGAACCTTTTCATAACGCCCTAATTCTTTTAAAGCAACCTCCATGATTCGTTCAGGCATATTGGATTTCTCGATTTTTTCCCGTAAATCACTTACCTCACCAGATTTACCATCCTTATCACCGAGCTCTTGTTGAATTGCCTTTAGTTGTTCACGAAGATAGTATTCCTTTTGTGTTTTCTCCATGGAGGATTTTACACGCTGCCCAATTTTTTTCTCCAGATCTAATACTTTCTTTTCGTTAGAAATTAAATTGATTAGATGCTGTAATCGTTCTTTCGTGTTAACCATCTCTAGTAGCTCTTGTTTATCTTTTAATTTCAATGATAAGTGTGAGGTAATAATATCTGCTAATCTTCCTGGCTCTTCTATATCACTAACCGTCGCCAGGGTTTCTTTCGTAATTTTTCTAGAAACTTTTACATATTGCTCAAATTGCTTTTGGATATTTCGCATGAGAGCTTCTTCCTCTATCCAATCACCAGAAACCTCATCTAATTCCTGAACCTCAACTGTAAACTCATTATCCTCATCTATGAATCGAATTATTTCTCCTCGATTTAAGCCCTCAACAAGCACACGAAATGTTCCATTAGGAAGCTTTAACATTTGCTTAATCTTCGCTAGTGTTCCAATACGATATATTTCATTAGGCTTAGGTTCATCGATACTTACTTTCTTTTGAGCAGCTAAGAAGATAATCTGGTCATCTACCATAGCTTTCTCTATTGCAGCAACAGACTTATCTCTACCTACATCAAGATGTAACACCATCGTTGGAAAGACTAATAAACCACGTAACGGGAGGAGGGGAACCTGTTTTGTATCATTATTCATCTTAGTATGTACCTCCAAATAATAAATTGAATTAAATTTTATGTATATTAAAGTTTATAGAAGTGTATTAACTTTGTAAAACAAAAGAGCACGACCGTGACATTATTTAGCTTACCCTCTGCGTGTCTCGGTAATTCTTTCCTTGTCATGAAAATAAAAAAGACTAACTAGGGACTTTCATTCCGCTTCAGATGGTTCATCTGGTTGGGACAAGAATCCTAGTCAGCCTCTTCTTACCTGAATGTTAAAACCTTACGCACTTTCTTTTGGAAGCTCCGTAATTCCTTCAGCTACAGTACCATCTGTGAAATATAGTCTTGGACTACCATTCTCATTGATTACTGTATCTTTCGTAATTACACACTTCGTAATATCTTCTCTTGATGGAAGTTCAAACATCACATCTAACATGATGGTTTCTAGAATAGAACGTAATCCACGAGCACCTGTACTACGTTCGATTGCCTTTTTAGCAATTTCAACTAGTGCATCTTCTTCAAATTCTAGTTCAACATTATCGATTTGGAATAGTTTTTCGTATTGCTTAACAAGTGCGTTCTTAGGCTTTGTTAAAATTTCAATTAATGCTTCCTCATCCAATGGTTCAAGGCTACCGATCACTGGAAGTCTTCCAATGAATTCAGGAATTAGACCATAACGATGTAAATCCTCTGGTAACACTTTAGAAAGGAGTTGGCCTTTATCTAATTCTTCTTGTTTTTCATTAGCGCCGAAACCAATAACTTTCTTACCAAGTCTTCTCTTAATCACTTGTTCAATTCCATCAAATGCTCCACCACAAATAAATAAGATATTCGTAGTATCGATTTGGATAAACTCTTGATGTGGATGCTTACGACCACCTTGTGGGGGCACACTAGCAACGGTTCCTTCTAGTATTTTTAGAAGAGCTTGCTGTACACCTTCCCCAGAAACATCTCTTGTAATAGAAGGATTTTCTGATTTACGAGCAACCTTGTCTATCTCATCAATGTATATGATACCTTTTTCGGCCTTTTCTATATCATAATCCGCAGCTTGGATTAGCTTTAGAAGAATGTTCTCAACATCTTCCCCAACATATCCAGCTTCTGTAAGAGAGGTTGCATCTGCCATCGCAAATGGAACATTAAGAATACGAGCTAAAGTTTGAGCAAGTAATGTTTTACCACTACCAGTAGGACCGATCATTGCAATATTACTTTTTGATAATTCAACATCATCGGTAGACTTTGGTGAATTGATACGTTTGTAGTGGTTATATACTGCTACTGACAAGTTCTTCTTCGCCTGTTTTTGTCCGATTACGTAATCATCTAAGATTTCACAAATCTCTTTAGGCTTTGGAACCTCTTTGAATTCCATTTCCTCTTCCGTACCTAGTTCTTCTTCTACAATTTCAGTACATAATTCAATACATTCATCACATATATAAACACCAGGACCAGCAACTAACTTTCGTACTTGTTCTTGACTCTTACCACAAAATGAACATTTTAGCTGTCCCTTTTCTTCATTAAATTTGAACATTAATTTTTCACCCCTAAAATTTCTGGTCGATAACACAAAACGTTCAGTTATAATAGATATCATATCAGATGGCGTTTTGAAAACAAAATAATATACACTTTGCTCTGTTCTCTAAGTAGTATATACCTTTTATTTTCTCCTTACGATGTTACAGATAACCTATTTTTTTCTGTGTTATTTAGTATATGACACGATACCTAATAAAATTGATACTGATTCTTAGACTGCTTTGTTTCTTATCATACTAAATTACACATAAAATTACTAAAGAAAACCATTCTCGAAAGCAAGAAAAGTACAAGGTACTCCATTTATCGAAGTGTAAAGATGTGGTAAGTTTTACTTGTTGCTTGCTTACGAATCTTGGATCCTTAGAATATACATCCTTTTCTGTTTAAAAAAACAAGGTACGAATTTTCGCACCTTGTTTTTTGTTGTATATTACCAGTCCATTATTATATTATGCAACTGTTTTACTATTATCCACTAAGAAATCAATTGCTTTACGGAATAATAGATCTTCTTTAATTGCCTCTGTGTTACCACCAAGCATTTGTGTTAGTTGCTCTGTGTCTACACCATACATAGAAGCCATGTTTTCTAATTCAGCTTTTATATCCTCTTCTGTTACATCAAGGTTTTCAGCTTTCACAATAGCTTCAAGAGTTAGATTAGTTTTGACACGTTTACCAGCATCTTCACGCATTTGCTCTTTTAAAGCATTCTCGTCTTGACCAGAGAATTGGTAGTAAAGGTCTAATGTCATCCCTTGCATCTGTAGGCGTTGTTCAAATTCACGCATCATACGATCAAGTTCTGTTTCAACCATTACTTCTGGAACTTCTACTTCTGCATTTTCAGAAGCTTTGTTAATTAATTCTTCACGTTTTGCATTTTCAGCAGATTGTTTCTTCTCCGTTTCAAGCTCTTCACGTTTTTTCGCTTTAAGCTCTTCTAGAGTTTCCACTTCATCATCGACATCTTTAGCAAACTCGTCATCTAGCTCTGGAAGTTCTTTTGATTTAACTTCATGAATGGTTACTTTGAAAGTAGCTTCTTTACCAGCTAAATCTTCCGCATGGTAATCCTCTGGGAATGTTACTTGGATTTCAGTTTCCACGCCAACCTCTTTACCAACTAGTTGTTCTTCAAATCCAGGAATAAATTGACCTGAACCAATTTCAAGAGAATGGTTTTCACCTTTTCCGCCATCGAAAGCTTCACCATCTAAGAAACCTTCAAAATCCATTACAACAGTGTCGCCTTCTTCAACAGTACCTTCTTCTTTTACGACTAGTTCAGCATGACGCTCTCTAAGTTGTTGTAATTCGTTATCCACATCTTCATCTGTTACAGTAGTATCTAATTCTTCTACTTCAAGACCTTTATAGTCGCCAAGTTTAACTTCAGGCTTAACTGTTACATCAGCAGTAAAGACTAATGCTTGACCTCTTTCGATTTGTTCAATATCAATGCTCGGTTGATCAATTGGCTCAATACCAGATTCTTCAACAGCTTTCGTATATGCTTCAGGTAATACGATATCCACTGCATCTTGGTATAATGCTTCTACACCAAAGCGCTTTTCAAAAATTGGGCGAGGCATTTTACCTTTACGGAACCCAGGAACTTGAACTGTTTTTACTACTTTCTTGAAGGCTTTATCTAAAGCAGTTTCAAACTCTTCTGCAGAAACTTCAAAAGTTAAAACTCCTTCATTTCCTTCTTTTTTTTCCCATTTTACTGACATATATTTTTCCCTCCAAAAATCTATTATTTCCATTAACTACTTAATTTCATTAATTAGATTCATTTAAGTATTTTTATAAACACTTTTCTAAAATTGCAACCATCTTATTATAACATAATTACTAAGCCTTTCAAGACATAAGCTAAAGTTTTGATTTAATCCTCAATGATAGATAAATATAACTGTTCACTGGTTAATATATCATCTCGATACAACAATATCTTCCCCTTATCTTGCATAGATGGTAGACCTTGTTGATCCATTATTTGATAGCCTATCATCTTCAAGCTCTCCGCCAGTAGTTCTGTGTCGGATTCGGGTGGTAGAATCGGGTATTGAACATAACAATAACGATAGAGCAACTGATGTAAGAACTGATATAAGGTTGGGTTCTCCTGTTCCACTTCATGTAGGTGGGCTAATGTCCCTTTAAAGGTAGGGTGTATTGCTATCTCTGGAACATCATGAGGTTTTACATTAATTTTCACGCCCTGTTTTTCTACATCAACTTGTTTTGTAACATGTTGTTCTTGTAGCCAACAGAAGATAGCGGTTTTCACCACTGGATGTACCTCATTTTGTCCTAATAATTGGATTACCCTATTATCTAGCTCCGCTTCCATCGAACGTAGCCTTATTATGGTTTGCCACTGTTTTTCATAGTTCGAAAGGGAAACAGCTTCCAGTAGCTCTTCGATAAATATCGTTGACTGCTTTTCTACTATATCTGACTCCATTTTTTCACTCAGGTTATATAGCTCTATAAACTGCTCTCGTAACATTGCAGGTAGATTTTCCGAAGCTAACTCCACTTCGATCAAATCCATTAATACATCATATTTATTCGTTTGGAACAATATCGTTAAATAAATATGTACATAGTGGAAATAGTGTTCATCTTGTTTATTCTCAATCATGCTTTCGCACAATTCTTCAGCCTCTTGATAGCGACCTAACTCCATTAAGCACATTAATTTGCCAATTATCACTTCATGATCATGTATATGATATTGAAGCAACTCATTCAATTTCGTTAAGGCATCATGATACCGTTTCTCTTGTAATGCTTGGAATCCCTCTTCCTTTAAGGTCATTCCCCATTTCGGAAAGAGAATGATATTTTCGTCTTCATGATTCATAGCCTTCCTCCCTTAATACACTATTTTAAACCAATCGAATAAGAAGAATACGTGGCAGTAAACATGGTGCGCTTCTTCCCTCTTTACCTAATACATGTAAAAAAAAGAAACCTTCTAAGGTCTCCAGTAAGTTTATTTTCAAATATCATGTTATATAATTGCATAATCCTAAAGGAAAAGCAATTTTATCGAAGGGGAGAATGTTATACTATACCAAAACCTAATGATATAGTTCCTTATATGCTATTACTTTTAATGCCATTATCTCTTTATCCGTTAATTTCTGTTCCATTTCTTGGATAAGTTCATCCTTCGTAATAAGGCCCTGTTCTGCTTTCGTTTGAATATCTTGTAGTCCCGATATACCCACTCTTTGCACTAAAAGCCTGACAGCTTCTTCCTTCGTTGTAAATGGCAATGTACTTTCATCAACAGATTGAGCATCTTGTAGAAAAGCTCGTAATTCCGGATCACTTTCTATTGCCCTTTTTATCTTATCCAATTCACCGCTATTCTCTAATTGTGAAGTTAAAGCTTCCATCAATTTATCTGATGCTAGATTAATGCCAACATAATAGACACCATATCCTAGACCGATAAGGACCAACACGGTAATAAACAAGTACTTCAAAAACTTTCGCATCCCCTAGCCTCCCTTTCCTTATCATACACGCATATTCTAATTTGATGCTAGCGTATCCGATTTATGACTACTTTTCACCACGTTATATACATTCATTTCCTTGCTTTAAGTAAAGTGAAACAAAGGGAAAAGAAGTTTCAACTTATTTGTCCATTATACTAAAATTCATCTACAAATAGAAAAAAAGCTACTTTTTACTAAACGAGCCGTTGATACGTAATGAATCTCCGGAGCAGAGTAGGTATGTAAAAGTGGTTTGTACCTTAAGAATTTGAGTTAAGGCTCATTAGACCATTAATGACAAATAATGCAAATTCCCAGGTTGGATTGCGATAGTAGTACAGATTAACTTCTTGCTTTCTCGCCGTGTGTAATATTATCGGTCAATTCCATTTATCATGGTGTATTACGAAATGAGAAAATTGATATGCTTGCTGCGAATTTCATGTTTATTATTGAAGGATTAGGCATCTTTTTTCTTGTCGTAGGCATAATAGAGGAGCATATATCTATACAATTCTCACTTTTAGAATCTACGCTCCCGCTAAGAGGATAACGATTAATGAATAATCAATTTTAAAGAGAATTAGGTGATATTACTCTACCCTACTACTATTTTCTGACTAAAAAGTACATAAAACTAAAAAATCTAGTCACCCTAAAGTAGAGGTGACTTTATTAATGAAAAAGAAACTGGATAGAAACATTGAATTATCCGCATGGGGTATTACTGCTATATTACTACTTATTTTTGTTCCTAAAAAAAGAATCCGTGAAGCACAAATAGCATTCTTATTTAAGCATATAATTACTTGGCTTTTCGGTTTACTAGTTGTAGAGAAAAAGCTCATCATATACCCTAAGCGTCTATTTTTTTCAAAGGCCATTAAATCTAGCTTTACATTTGAATACTTTGTCTACCCTGCCCTATGCGCTTTATTTAATTTGTATTATCCAGAAAAACGCCCTGCTTATATTAAGATGCTTTATTATTTCTTCCACACCTCTGTCATAGCAGGTTTTGAATTATTTGCTGTTAAGTATACGAATCTGATTAAGTACAAGAAGTGGACGTGGTACTGGAGTTTTATAACCGTCTGGTTAACGTACTATGTATCACATCTTTATCATAAATGGTTTTATCGTAATAAAGAAAGTGAATAAGGCCGATACTGGTACGAAGAATACCCTATATCATAAAAAAAGAGTCAGCCCCCTTACGAGTAAGAGGTTTGACTCGATTTCTAGGCAAAACAATCAGGGACGGACACTTATTAAACTAAGTTGTCCGTCCCCTATATTTATGACTATATTAAGCTAATTTTGCTAATATCTCACGAATAAATGCAGGTTCATCTGCAGGTGTACGTGATGTTACTAGGTTTTCACTAACTACGACTTCCTTATCGTGATAGTTAGCGCCTGCTAACTTCACATCATCGCGAATTCCGATGTAGCTTGTTGCTTCTTTTCCTTTAAGGATATCCGCACTAATCATAACTTGTGGACCATGACAAATCCCAGCAATTAACTTACCTGCTTCGTTAACTTCTTTTACAAAACGAACCACATCATCATTAACACGTAATGCTTCTGGTGCTCCACCACCCGGGATCACAACCGCATCAAAATCCGCAGCCTTTACTTCAGATGCGCCAAGATCTGCTGTGTATGAAACGGTACCTTTCTTGCCGTTACATTCGACACCTTTTTCTAACCCAACAATTACTGCCTCATGTCCAGATTCTTTTACTGCCTCATATGGATTTTTCATTTCTGAGTCTTCAAATCCATTTGCTAGAAGAAAAGCTACTTTTGCCATTATTAATTCCTCCCGTATAAAGTTATGGTCATCTATATTGTATGGGAATACCATAGAAAGAAGCAAAAGATGTGCTTCATAAGGTAGAGAACTCCAGTGCAATAGATAGTTGTTAGAGTAAAATGTTTATGGGAGAACATATACCTCATCTTTGGTGTTGAAGTCTTACGACTTCAACACCAAAGATGAGGCCAGCAAGCGGAGCGCGGTAGTAGTATAGAGGCATTTTCAATGAAAA
>NZ_JBCPXV010000032.1:0-42997 GCF_039581225.1 Ornithinibacillus proteolyticus
CTCTGGTTGATATTTACAATGAACATCATTCCCAAAGGGAATAATCATGGAGGAGCCGTATGCGATGACCCGCACGTACGGAACTGCGAGAGGCGCATGAGTGATTCATGCGCCTACTCTATTTGTTATAATTTTTTTCGGATTTTGTCGGAATTTATTGATTTTCATGTATGATTGTCTATATACTAAGATTACAGTCTTATTAGAATCACCCATACCTATACTTTGTTTTAGAAAACATTAAACCTACCCTAGAAGGAGGAGCAGCTTTGAGCATAACAGATGAAAAAAATCAAGTCATCACTGCCTTATTAAATGGCACCATCATGGCAGTTAGAAATTCAATTCCTATTCAGGCTACTATAGGAAAGCCTGAGCTTTTTAGTAATTCTCTACAGCTTCAATATGGTGTATTTATTGGTATTACCGGTGATATAAGAGGTAAATTAGTTTTATCTGGTGATAGGCAAGTCTTTAGTGGAATTGGTGAAGCAATGTTTGGCATGCCCATTCAGGATGATATGCTTGTCTCACTAAGTGGAGAATTAGGTAATATAATTGCAGGTGGACTATCGACTAATATTGGACAAAATGGGATGAAAACAGATATAACTGCTCCAACGATTATGGAAGGAATAACAAAGCTTCTAGGGTATGATAAGGTCATTCGATTACCGATAGGCTTTCAAGCTGTTGGTGACCTCCATGTATACCTTGTAATAGATTAATGAGGAAGCAATGCATTATTCATAATGTATTGCTTTTTATTGTGAATACTAGGTCCATTTACCTGGATTAGTAAAGTAAAAAAAGAGGAATAGATAGAGTAGCGTTATTTCTTATATTATATGAGATTGATTTCGTGAAGAATAACTTTAGTATATACAATCGGGGAGGTTATTCATGAAAAAATATAAAAAAGACCATAAAAAGATATCGTTACAAGAAATTAACAACAAACGTGCCATATTAATCGAGGAAACATCTAAATTTGGTTTAAATAGTCAACAAGTACTAAAAGTAAGCGAAGAATTGGATACAATGATTATAAACTATATGAGAGATAGGAAATAAACGAAAGAGAAAAATCACATCTTTGACCTCCATTATACGAACCTCTTACGAAATATCTACATGTTCTACTAGCAACCTCCTCAACTAGATGCTTGGATTTTTACATGAAAGTGATTAAACTATAAGAATGGCATTAGAATAAAACCTACTTATTCGAATAAATTGTTGTAAATCTAGAGTGAAAATATAGGAGGGAAATTTATGCTAGGTGCTATCACGAATTTTTTCGACCGAATGGTTCGAAGGTATTTACCTGACGCATTTCTGTTTGCAATTATTCTTACTTTTGTTGTATTTATACTTGGGATGATTTTTACTGGCAGCTCACCTGTTAATATGGTGGAATACTGGGGTGGGGGCTTCTGGGGATTATTAGAGTTTGCTATGCAGATGTCACTTATTGTTGTAACGGGGTATATTCTTGCTAATAGTCCCATTGTGAAAAAATTACTAGGGAGAATTAGTAAGTTAGCTAATTCTCCAGGACAAGCAGTGTTATTAGTAACACTAGTTGCGTCTATTGCATGTTTAATTAATTATGGATTTGGTCTAGTTGTTGGAGCATTACTTGCTATTCACGTTGCAAAACGTGTTCCTTCAGCAGATTATCGTTTACTAATGGCTAGTGCTTATAGCGGATTTTTACTATGGCATGGAGGGTTGTCAGGATCTATTCCACTGTCAATAGCAACAGATAATCACATGCTAATAGAGGAAATTGGTATTGTGCCTGTATCCGAAACATTGTTTGGTGGTCCTAACTTGTTTATCGTTGGAACATTACTATTGACCCTGCCATTATTGAATAGATTACTAATGAAGTCTGCTAGAAATGTGGGGAAAATCGATCCAGAGTTATTAAATTTACAACAGAAAGTAATGGAAAAAGAAGAGGAAGAACCAGAGACAATTAAATCGGTCACGCCAGCGGAACGTTTGGAGAATAGTAGAATCATATCCTTACTTATTGGCATACTAGGATTAGCCTTTGTTTTGTACCATTTTGTAAGCAAAGGGTTTGATTTAAACCTTAATATTGTCAACTTTATTTTCCTATTTTTAGGGATTTTATTCCATGGTACACCACGTCGATTCTTAAATAGTGTGACTGGTGCTGTAAAGAATGCTGGCGGCATAATTATTCAATTCCCGTTCTATGCAGGTATTATGGGAATGATGACAAGTTCAGGTTTATCGGAGCAGTTATCCATGTTCTTCGTTAATATTTCTAATGAAGTTACATTACCATGGCTAAGCTTTATTAGCGCAGGCATCTTGAACTTCTTTATTCCATCAGGTGGTGGACAATGGGCAATTCAAGGCGATATTATGATGAGTGCTGCCATGAATTTAGGTGCAGATATACCAAAGACTGCGATTGCGGTTGCTTGGGGTGACGCTTGGACAAATATGATCCAACCATTCTGGGCATTGCCTTTACTTGCCATTGCTGGATTAAAGGTCCGTGATATTATGGGATTCTGTGTAATGGTGTTGTTCTTTAGTTTTATTCCAATATCGATAGGCCTGCTATTCTTCTAAATGGAAATACTATAGAGATGGATACATGAAAAAGCAAATCTACTAAGTTAAGTAGGTTTGCTTTTTATATTTTTAGAAATACGGAAAGTCAGAAGGAGCTCTCCTCCTCTACTGACATAGGTAAAATCGTTATATATTATGTTAGATCCTACCGAATTTTAAAATTATGTAAATAATCTTAAAATTACGTAAAGTGTTAGTAAATATAAACATGAGTTAACGAGATTGTGGTTTAATAGGTACCGATAACAGGTTTAGACAACCAATCTATATCATCTTTTTATTACTAGGAGGAGAAAGAAGAAAATGAAAAAGTTCGTTAGCGTCCTGTTTTTTATTGGTTTAGTTATTGTATTAAGTGCATGTAATAGTGGAAATGCACAAGAGCCAGGGGATTATGATGTTATTGATATCGTTTGGTATCCAAATGAATCTGGTAATGATTTAAAAGCTGCTCGTGATGCCATTGGTGAGGCTATTGCTGATGCAACTGGAAAAGAAGTAAAACATCATCTAACAACAGATTACGCTATCGCAATTGAAACTATCGCTAATAATAATGCTGGTGTAGCATTTATGGGTGCTCAAGGATACATAGAATCAAAAGAGCGTAATGATGCAATTGAGTCTATTGTTGTAACAAGTGGTGCATCTGGTACTTTAGATGATGCAAAGTATCATAGCTGGTTAGCTGTAAATGTTGATGAGCAAGATGATTATAAAGAGAATGGTGAATTTTCATTAGATACAATTGAAGGTAAAAAATTCTCATTTGTATCCAATAGCTCTACTTCTGGATTTGTCGTACCAAGTAACACGATTATGGGACATTTTGAAGATAAAGATTTATCAGCAGAAGACTTAATGGAGGGTGGACCATTTTTCTCACAAGTGCTATTTGGTGGATCTCACCAAGGGTCAGCGGTAAACCTTTTAAATGGTAGTGCTGATGTGGCAGCTTTCTGTGATTCTTGTGTAGACAACTATGTGGAATTAGTTGAAGGAGAAGAAAATCAAATTGGATCGGTTTACCGTGTTAAAGATGATGCGGAGGAGCCTTTCAACACCGTTACTGGTAAAGAGTTCGTTCTAATGAGTGTTACACCAGTACTTAATGCACCTTTTGCAGTTAATAAAGAAGTTCTAAATGAAGAAGATATCAATAAATTAATTGAGGCATTTACTTCAGATGAAATTGCAAATAATGAACAAATCTTCGTACCAAAGGATTCCGATATGTCTGGGTTATTCTCTAAAACAGATAATGAAAGATTCTTAGAAGTTGAAGACGCTTGGTTCGATCCAATCCGTGAACTGTCTAAGTAAATCATTCATCTAAAGGCTAAAAGATGGATTATCTGAAAGTCTAAAAGAACTACTATGGAAATAACGATATACAAGTAAAGTGCAAGTAGACATTCATAGTTATGCAAAAATACCAGGTCCTTTACTAGGAAGAATGTACGTATATCTCCAAATTGGGGGTATACGTACTATCCTTTATGATTCAGGTTTTCTAAGATAAGCCGCTTGTACCAGCCTCTTATCACATTTTCACTCAATTACGCCAATATAAACTAGAATAAGGAGTGTTATGGATGGCATTGTTAGAATTAAAGGAATTAAACAAATCCTATAATTCAGAAGTTCAAGTATTAAAGAATGTGGAGTTTACAGTTAATACAGGAGAATTTGTTTCGATTATTGGTCCTTCTGGAGCAGGTAAATCGACACTATTACGTTGTATCAATCGAATGGTTGACATTAATCCAGGAAGTGTATTTTTTGATGGTCAAGATGTCGGAGCGCAAAGTAAGAAGGAATTGCGTAAATTACGTACGAACATTGGAATGATTTTTCAGCATTATAACTTAGTTCCGAGATTAACGGTAATTGAAAATGTGCTACATGGACGATTTGGTTACAAGTCTACTTTACAAGGTATACTTGGGCGCTTTACTGAGCAAGAGAAGCAAAATGCGTTTGACCTATTAGAGAAATTAGGTATAGCAGAACATGCTTATAAGCGGTGTGATCAATTAAGTGGTGGGCAGCAGCAACGAGTTGGTATTTGTCGTGCACTTATTCAAGAACCGAAGCTGATTCTTTGTGATGAACCAATTGCCTCACTGGATCCTAACTCTTCAAAAATCATTATGGATCATTTAAAGAAAATTTCGGAGGAGCTTGGTATTACTTGTATTGTCAATCTGCATCAGGTAGAAGTTGCTAAAGACTATGCAAGCCGAATTATTGGTTTGAAGCAAGGTGAAGTAGTATTTGACGGGCCAAGTCCTTTACTTTCAACAGATAAAATAGAACATATATATGAAATGGAATCAAAAGAATTAATCACCGTATAAGGGGAATAGCAATGGATGTAAAAATTTTACGTAAGAAAAAGATGCAGTTAACCTTAATGTTTATCATTATTATTGTCATCACCTATCTGTCCTCAAGCATAACAGATTTTAACTTTATAGAAAGCATCGCTACCATTCCTGCTGCTTTCACTTGGATATTTTCCAATTTAATGATTACGCAAGATTCTTTTGAGAGGCTACCAAATATATTAGTGAAGCTGAATGAGACGATTTTCATGTCTATTGCCGCAACGACAATTGCAGCATTCTTTTCCATATTCTTAGCTTTACTAGGTTCAAAAACAACGAAAACAAATAATATATTCAGTATGCTTGCGAGATTCATTGCATCGCTATCTCGTAATATACCTGTTGTAGCATGGTCTTTAATTCTCTTGATTTCATTTGGACAGAATTCATTGACTGGTTTTCTAGCATTATTTGTTGGAACTCTAGGGTTTTTAACGAGAGCATTTATTGAATCGATTGATGAAACTAATCAGAGCTCTGTAGAAGCATTGACGGCTACTGGGGCAACCTATTTCCAAATCGTTAGTAAAGCCGTCCTACCACAAAGCATTCCACAAATGCTTAGCTGGATATTGTTTATGATTAAGACGAATATACGTAGTGCTACACTAGTTGGAATACTAACTGGAACAGGGATTGGCTACCTGTTTGATTTATATTATAAGAATATGAACTATCCAGTAGTTGCCTTAATTACTGCTACTATCGTTATTTCAGTTATTGTAATTGAATTGATATCTAACCAAATACGGAAGGTGATCTTATAATGGAAGTAGGTTTGAAACCTTCTACTATAAAACGAACAAAAAGCGGAAAAATTGATATTAAATCCGGAAACAAGATAGATTTAGTTATCAAATGGACCATTTGGATACTGACTATATTAACTATTCTAGCATTTTTCTTTTTTAACTATATGGGCTTGCAGATAGAAAGAGCCGTAACGGAAACCTTACATAATCTTAGGGTAATGTTCTTTGAACCTACATTAAATCATTTTAGTTGGGGAGAAGCCTTCTATCAAGTTGGTGTAACATTAGGTTTAGGGATATTAGCTACAATTTTAGGCGCAATTATTGCTTTCTTTTTAGCTTTAATGGCAGCAGAAAATCTATCCAAACCTTGGTTGTCTAAAACAGTGAGAATTTTAGTAGCGTTTATTCGCGCAGTACCAACTGTTCTCTGGGTGCTAATATTTGCTATTGCAGCAGGACTTGGTAGTGAAGCAGCAGTTCTGGGGATGTTATTCCACTCTGTGGCGTACCTAGTGAAAGCATTCTCTGAAGCATTTGAAGAGATAGATCCTGGTATTTTAGAAGCATTAAAAGCAACAGGTTCTAATTGGTGGCATACGATCATGCACGGGATTATTCCATCTACCTTTACCTATTTACTATCTTGGACATTTTTACGTTTTGAAATTAACTTCTCCGTTGCAGTTGCCATGGGAGCAGCAGCTGGAGCAGGCGGTATAGGCTTTGAACTTTTCATGGCATCCGGCTTCTATTATGACCTTAGAGAAGTAGGTTTAATCACATATCTTATTCTAATCATTGCCATTATACTAGAATTTATCTCCACTCGCTTGAAGGACCGATATTTTCCTTCAACAGTGAAAAACTAATTAATCCTATAGCCGAATACGATTATAGAATCCTAAAACCTTTGTATAAAGGAATAATATCCTTTATACAAAGGTTTTTATATTAGTAGAAGGAATAAAAGTGTGATTATTCAGGGTATAAAGAACTAGTTGTTTTGCGCAATGAAGACGGAATACAGGAACACGCAAATATAAAAACTAGTAAACGAAAGCGGTCATCTTCTAACGATGTTCATCGATAATTTTGCATAAAACCTTGCCAAGAAAATAGGGGAAATACGTTTAATCGATACCATTTCCGGGTATAAAGTACTAGTTGATGTTTTAGAAATTATAATATTGTAAAACAATTCATGAATATATTGTCAAATTATTGAATTTTTGTAGAATTGGTGTAGAATAGGTAATAAGTAATAGTAATTAAATACCAGATGTGTTGAAAAAGGCAAACTATTCGAAAGAGTAGGACGCAAAGCAAAGGGTCTAATGTTGAAAGACGATGATCGCCTGGCTACCAAAACAGTTTTTGGCTATTCACATATTTGAATAGCTTTTTCTTATGGTATGCAATGAATCATCGTAGTGAAGGAAGCTCCCAATATGTATACACTTATACGATATCAAAAACTACAATTGTCAAACCTTAATACAGGTATGATATTTCAAGTGGAGTGAAGGATATGGAAATCATCAACAATAGATATAGGTTAAAAGAACTTATTAAACAAGAGAAGCATGTCATGGTTTATTCAGCATATGATATGCGCAAAGAAAACAAAGTTATTCTGTTAAGCTTATTAAATAATGAATATTTACCAAAGCCTCTGATCGACTTTTATATCACTCGTTTCCTGGATATTAAACGTATAACGAGTAAAGCAATTATCCGAAATTATAGCTTTAATAAGGTCTTCTATATTGATAACAAACGACAGGTAGACTCGCAATACTTTTTTACTTCGGATTATATTCCGAGAACAGGAGACTTGTTCCAGGCAACAAAAAACATGACATTTGATGAGATTATGGATTGTTTTGTAGAGATATGCTCAGCAGTATACTCCCTCCATTTAAAGGGGTTTGTTTATGGTGCATTAAACCCCTATACTATTCGAGTATTGAAGGGGGAAGGACACTCTCAAGTGCTACTAACGGATATCGCTACCATACATATGGAACAATTAACCCATGCAGAACGAATAGAATACCCGGTATATCAATCACCAAAGGTCTTAGCAGGAGTGCCAGAAGATGCGGAATCAGATAGGTATGCTTTAGGTGTTATTCTACTCGCACTCATAACGAAAACACCTACTATAGAAGAACCTAAAAAACAGTTCACCCCGCTGCTTGAGAACTCGAATGACAAACGAGTGAAACAACTTATTCCTGTTGTGAAAAAACTATTAAATACCGAAAATGAAAATACTTATACCAACCTCTATGAAGTAATCGTAGATATAAATACAGTACTGGGTACGAACTACTCGATTATAAAGAAAGAAGAAATATATGGGTTAAATCTTTATACTAAGCTTGTTGGTAGAGAAAATGAAATGAAGACTGTCATGAGAGCGTATGAAAAGATGATTGCCTATCAGCCGGGGAAACGGATCTTTTTCGTTCAAGGTGTCAATGGTGTAGGGAAAACTCGTTTTCTACGAGAAGCTACCTTTTTACTTGGGCTAAGCAAAGCAAGTGTTTATGCGAGCTATAGCTTGAGTCATACATCCACAGATAGTAAGGAAATGTGGATTGATATTTTACGAAAATTAATCATGGAGACAGATAATACCATAGTAGAGAAATATAATACTGAATTAATTAAGTATTTCCCAGAACTTATGGATCAGAATTATAACGATTCGCTTAACTATGCTAATGAACATCATACAAAGTATCGACTTCTAAATCGCATTGCAGGTTTTATCAATGAAAGTATCCAAAATCGGCCAACGGTAATGATTATCGATAATATTCATCTCGCAGATGAATTTACAATTGATACGTTTAACTATTTATGTACAGAAGTATTAGAGAATACGAATTTGACTTTAGTTTTTTCATGTGAGGATCGAGCGGTTTCACCGAATTCAGTCGCTTCTGAATTTATCTATATGATGAAAAGGCGCCCTGATACAGAAACCATTCGGATGGAGCAATTAGATGAACAACAAACAGGAGAAATGATTCAAAGCATTCTATCCATTTCCTTTACACCTAAAAAACTCTCAAGCAGAATTTATAGTCAGTCCTATGGTAATCCGTTATTTATAAAGGAAATTATAAAAGACTTGTATAGCCGTCGAATTCTTTATGTAAGTGAAGAAACTGGAAGATGGCAAATTGATTTACCAGAGGAATCAGAGGACTATAATCTCTTAGATTTGCCAAATAATATTGAGCATGCATTAGTCAACCAATTGAAGGATCTTGATCCGGAAAAAATGGATATTCTAACAAGTATCTCCATATTTTCTAAGCCAATTGCCACACACATAATAGAGAAGCTCTTACCAAATACACTGATGGTGGATGAACAATTAGAGGAATTGGTGAATAAGGGAATCTTGCAGCGGCTAATTGATGATAGCTCTTACTTATATGATTTTCGCAGCAAGATATTGAAGAACGTTGTGTACGATAGAATTTCCCAGCAAGAGAGGATATCGAAGCATCAGCTAGCAGCAACTAGTTTAGCAGAATTGAACGGAATGGATTTGGAGAAGAACCTCGATGAAATTATTTTCCATTTTTCAAATGCTAGAAATAAGGAAAAAGCAAGAATCTATTACCTTGAAAAAGCTAAGTTGATGAAGGGTAGATGGAATACGAAAGGGCAAATTGAAAATCTAAGAAAAGCGCTCGATATAACAGTTAATCCTGTAGAACAAACAGCATTTTATCTTGAGATAGGATCGTTATTAACTGACACAGGAGATACCAGATTAGCTTTTGAGTATTTGGAGAAGGCGGAGAGACTTGCACTGGAAGAAAACCATGTGGACCATTTAATAATGGCATACTTACATCTAGCAAATGCGAATCACGCAATCTATCAGCTTGCCAAGGTAAGAGAGTATATCGAGAAGGTAGAACATATTTTAACAAGCCATCCTAATGAAGCGGCAAGGTTAGAAGTGAAACGTCTTCAAGCTATCTTGCTTACCGAGGAGAATCAAATAGTAGAGGCAGCAGCTCTTTTTGAAGAATTAATTGCAGAGTGCGGTAACAAATTTTTGGAAATAAAGGGGAATGCATACAGAACATTAGGATTTATTTTTGTACACTTAGGAAAAGCGGAGGAGGCTTTAGAGGCCTATCATGAGTCTTGTAAACTGTCAGAAGAAGCTCAGAATGCAAGAGCTATGCTATTATCGCTCAACAATATAGGTGCGCTTTATGCAGAGGTCTATGAAGATTATGACAAAGCGATGGAATATCATTTAGAGGTTAAACAGCTGAGTGAGGAATATGGCATTTATACAAGTGAAGTATTGGCACTAATCAATATTGCAGAAGCCTATCTCAATCAATTCGATTATAATACGGCATTTGAACACTTTAACCAAGGGTTAACGAAGGCAGAGCGTTACAATCTCGTTCTGGAGAGGTATATGCTATTAAATTATTTAACACAGGTGAGTTTAGAGCGAAATAATTTTGTGGATGCCTTAGAATATTACAATAAATTGCAAGTGGACTTACAGGATAATCCAAATAAGGGCTTTGACATTGGTGGTTATTATCAAACTTGCGCGAAGCTGTATCAGTCTCTTGGTAATTATGTAGAAGCAGAGCGTTATTCCCAAAAAATAATCGCGTTCCATAGTGAGCATGAAAATATGATGAAATATACTGCAACTGCACAAGTCCTCATCAATCAATTACGAGAGCCGGAACAAGACTTCGATGATTTTTTAGTGAAACAAATTGTGAAGGTTATTGACAAAATTACAAACAAGTCAAGTAGCATTGAACGACTATGCGAAGCTATCCAGCATCTTAGTAGGAAGGGGAAACACCACCAAGCGGCGGAATTACTTTCTATGGTAGAAGACTTAGTTAGTGAGGACACACCATATAGATTAAAGGCTATATATGAGCATGCGAAGGGAATCATTGCGTTTAACTTAGATCGGTCATGTTCCATCACTTATTTTGAAAGCAGCTTACATTTAGCGAAAATCTCTAAAAGTAAGGAATTAACCGCTCGTATTCAGGCAGATATAGGCAATTATTACTTTAATTCAAAAGCGTATTATGAAGCAGCCGCTTATTATCTAGAAGCTTTTGAAACGATTAAAGATTTAATTCAGCAGCTTCCAGATGAATATAAATTGGACTACATTAATGGTCGAAGCTTCTCCAGGGAATTTTATCGACTTAATGAAATAAAAAGGTGGATTCAATCCGAACAAGAGCAGATTTTAGAGCAAGAGGCGTTGGTTCATACGGTCAGCTCCTTAGATGAACTAATAGCTATTTTAAACACCGAGCAGATTGATTTCTTTATGGAAAATGATCGGTTTATGCGTAATATTAGTCGTAACTATATGGAAAAGTTATCTGATGGGATTTTTCAACCAGAGGATCTTTTGAAACAGTTAGACAGTGATGTATCGAAAAATCTAACCATAATCGTAAAATTTCTTTCTGGTCGATTTCTTGCGACTAACGGGTATATTCTTTCTGAGGAAAAGGGACAGCAAGTAACGGTTCTCTCTTCCCTTGATAAGGGTACTAGTATACCGGGAAATATTGCTATCTTTAATCGTGTTAGGTCCACGATGAAGCCTGTTCTACTATCAGATAGACTGACACATGATAAGGTAGATCATCAATTGTTAGAAGATGATATAAAGGCTATTCTATGCATTCCTATAATTAAGAAGGTAGAATCACGACCAATAGTAGGCGAAAGTCATCAATTACTAGGCTACATTTATTTGGAAACAGACCGGATCGTGAATAACTTTAATCCGTCATGCTTAGAGAAGTGTATGGAGCTGAGTAACTTCCTTGCATTACTTATGGAGAAACGCCAATTATTGATTACTGCTTCGATTGATCGATTAACAGGTGCATTAACAAGAAAGTATTTAGAAGATGCTTTACAAAACACCCTAGATTACACAAGGAAAAATGGCAATGAATTTAGCATCATTATGTTCGATTTGGATAAATTTAAAGGCGTTAATGATCGTTATGGGCACCAAATTGGCGACAAAGTTCTAAAGGAAGTTTCCCAGATTATATTGGAAAATCTCGATCAGAACAGTTTATTGGGACGCTATGGTGGGGAGGAATTTATTATTATTCTTCCTTCAGTCAATATAGCGGATGCACAGGAAATTGCAGAAGCATTACGCTCTACTGTTCAAGATCATAAGCTATTAGGTGATAAGCAGGAAATAACCTTAAGTATGGGGCTAGCCTCTTATCCTGAACACGGTCAAACCGTCCGTGAGCTTATTCTAAAGGCTGACCAAGCATTATACATTGCGAAAGAGAACGGGCGTAACAACTCTCAAGTTTGGCAAAAGGATTTTGATGACAAAGTGAAACCAGCGAATAAGCTCACTGGAATCATTTCTGGTGACGAAATAAGGGATGCGAGAAATGTACTAGCATTAGTTGAACTTATCCAATTAACCAACCTTCCTATAACAGTTGAGGAAAAAATCTATCAATTTCTTGGTAGAATGGTTGAAATTATGGAAGCACAATATGGATATATTGTACTCACAGAAGGGAGTTCCATTATAAAGTCCTATGGTAGGAAGTCCCAGGAAGAAGAATGGGTCAAAGAACATACCTTTAATCAGCAGATTATTACGACAGTCCTAAAAGAGGAAAGTGGTATGTTTACCATTGATTGGGAAGCAACAGAGAAGATTAACCCCGTTAATGGATTGCCTGATTGGGATTCTATACTAGCAATGCCAATAACGGCTGATGGAACGGTAAAGGGTGTTATGTATATGTCAGCACCTGCTAGGCTAAAAGAATTTGGAGCGGATGAGTTAAATGTCATGAACGTGTATAGTGAATTAGTGGCAAATATTATATAATAAAATCAATAACATTTGAATTATCAAACTATAATGAATAGATTCGTCATGAGTAATAATCAAAAATCCTTAGTTAAAAACTATTCGAATGATAAGACTCAGGTGTTAAGGGAGTACCAGTATAATCGCTCATGATAGCCTGATGAACAAATTTGTTGGTTTTATGCATGAATTATGTTGAGGACGGGACATAACTAAAAGAACTAAATGTAAAACCGAATGATACAGGATACTAGCTCCGGAAATATACGTAGACGAAAACGGGGAGGATAGGGCAAGGTTGAGACCCCTAAAGAAGTAGCACGAGGAGGCTCACCAGCCGCCCGGCGGTAAAGAAGACACTGCGAGGTTCTCTCGAGCAGATGTCGCACTTATGCTGTGATAAAGTGCAAGGTAGACACTGCGATGGTTTTATCGAGCAGATGTCGCCCCTGTACTGGAAGCAACCGCAAGTATATTTCCGGAGCGTGGTCTTTGCTCATCATTCGGTTTTTACTTTAAGATTAATCCTTTTGTCCCAGTCTCTCTTTTTTTATCGTAATAGGCGAGAACTTAAACGGTATCCCCTTCAACTTAACGAATACGAGGTGAAGTCCATGGAAGTTATTAATAATCGGTATCGACTTGTCGAGCTTTTGGAGCAAAATAGAATCGCATCCATCTATTTAGCTATGGATTTATTCCATGAGAACCGCTATGTTCAATTAAATCTATTAAGCTCGGAATATACACCCAGTTCGTTAATTCAATTTTTTGAGAAGCAATTTATAGCCATAAAGAATTTATCAAGTAAAAGAATAGCACGAAATGAACAATTCGGCGCCGTCACCTTTGTTGATAATAAGCCTTATACAGAAAAGGCATTTTTTTACACCGTAGAATTTGATAGAAAGAATGAATCATACATTTCGTTGATACAGCAGTTTTCCATTGATGAGGTAATCGAACAATTCATCGAAATTTGTTCGGCAGTCCACTATGTACATACAAGTGGTTTTATTTATGGAGCGTTAAATTTGAAGGCAATTTACCCAATCAAACAAGGGAATCGTCTTCTCCCGAAATTAAAAGATCTTGCTACCATTGAATTAGAAAAGTATTCTCATCATGATTTAGAGAATTCATACTATAACTCCCCCAAATTATTAGCTGGAATAGAGCCAAATATTGAGACAGATATGTACGCGTTAGGACTAATTCTATTAGCGATGATAACCAAACAAGCTTACATAGAAAATCCAAAGCAGGCGCTTCAATCACTCGAAGAAAATTTAGAGCAATCTTATCTTGCTCATGATCGACATAGGCTACATAACCTATTACCTATTATCAAGAAAATGATAGGGACAGAAGAGGATTATCCCTATCTAACTATTCAAGATATGATAACAGAGCTTAGCGAAAGACTAGATACCGATATTTCCATCATTGATCAAGAGGCATTGGATAAGCTTCATTTTCATACCCGTATCATCGGAAGAGATGAAGAATTATCATATGTTTTAAATAATGTCCAGAATATGATGAGCTATAAGCCGAGCAAACGTATCATCTTTGTTCAAGGTGAAAATGGGATTGGCAAGACCCGCTTTCTCCAAGAACTTCATTATTTACTAGAACTACGTAAAGTAACGATATATGCAAGTTTTCACCTAGGAAGTACTGGGAATAGTAAAAACCTATGGCTAGATATTCTGCAAAAGCTAATCAGTCAAACAGACTATTCTATTTTACGTAAATATCATGCAGAACTAGTAAAGTACTTTCCGGAATTAGAAAAAGGTGGAGCGCCAACCTCATTAGACTATGTAACAGATGGTAATAGCGAATATCGGCTGTTAAATCGTATAGGTGCTTTTATTAATGAAAGCTTACAAGGGAGGCCAGCGGTATTCTTAATAGACGACCTTCATCTCGCGGATAGGTTCACATTAAATTTATTACATTACTTGAGCACGAACAATACCCATCAAAATAATTTAATGTTTATTGTATCAGGTGAACTAAGAGAGGATGGGGAGAAGGATTTTCTAGAAAACTATCATTTAATGAAAAAGCGATTAGACACCAGTATTATCCGATTAGATCTGTTAACAGAAGAGCAAGTAGCAGAAATGATCATGCAAATTCTGTCCTTATCTTATAAACCACTTAGGTTAACAGAGAAAATATATGCCCGTTCTTTTGGAAACCCATTATTTATACAGGAAATTATGAAGGATCTGTATAGTCGAGGGCTTCTTCAAATTAATAAGGATAATGGTATGTGGAGTATTCTGCTAGATTATAATGCATTAGAAATTCCGGAAAGTATTGAACAAGTGCTAGTAAACCAATTACGGGACTTAGAAAAAATCGCATTACAAATTCTGGAGACCATCGCAATCTATAATAAGCCAATCTCTAAAAACGTAATTAGTGCGTATCTCGAGTTAGATGAAGTATTCATACATTCTACTGTCGATCATTTAGTTCAAAAAGGAATAGTTCATCAATTAGTATCGGATTATGGTTTTCTTTTTGATATTTATAATAAGGTATTAAAGCGGATTGTGTATGACAGTATTGATGCAAAGACAAAGATTACCATGCATGCACATGCGGCAGCTTTAATGGAAAAAGCCTCGGATACTAAAATCGAGGAGCTAATTCATCATTATGAAGGTGCTCACAATTGGGAAAAGTGTCTGGATTATTATCTAGATATTGCTAAGCAACTCCATGCTCAGCATGAAATTAGAAAGGAAGTGCAATATCTTCAAAAAGCGGAGAAGTTAATGGTAAATCCATATGAAAAAACAGCAATTCTGTTGAAAATAGGTGGGCTATGCATTGAAATCAATCAAACAGAGCAAGCATTAAAAACCTATGAGTATGCATTGGAAATTGCCGAGAAACATAATTTGCAAGATTTAATTTTAAAAGTATATTTAGAGCTAGGAAATCTATTTGCAACGTCTTATAAAGTGGACAATCTAAAGCACTATTTACAAAAAATAGATGAAAACTTCCCTATAATATTGGATAAAGAATCAAGGCTTGAATACAAGCGACTGCACGCATTATTACTAAATATACAAAACCACTTAGATGAAGCAGATATTATTTTAAAGGAAATTATTGCGGAAAGTGGGGATGATTTTCCTAAAATAACGGGAAGAGCCTACTTGTTACTAGGGTTCTCTAGTGCACAAAATAATCGTTATGATAAGGCAAAAGCCTATTTTAAAAAGGCGATGAAGCTTCTAGAGCATGCAGGATATTTGAAAGGCTATTTAGGAGCGATTAACAATATCGGTATTATCTCTCAATCATCCTTTCGAAATGAATTCGATGAGGCAATAAATTATTTTGAAAAGGTAAGGGATATTAGTGAAAAGTATGGTATTTTTGAGACCGAAATTCAAGCGTTAACTAGTATAGGTAGAATTCATGCTAGCGCATATCATTTTTCTGAAGCATATGATTATTTTAAATATGCGCTTGAAAAAGCACAAGCGGGTCGAGCAAGTTGGCTTGTAAGTACTCTCTATAATCAACTATGCTTTATATCTGCAGAAATGGCAGAGTACAAGCGAGCATTTAAATATTATCACATTATAGAAGCATTACATAAGGAAGATAGTTCTCGTGAATTAGATCTATTTGAATACTATAATACGAGCATGAATCTATTTCACTTTATCGGTGACTTCGAGCGTGCCGATGAATTTGGAAAATTAGTCGTGGAGTTCAATAAAGGCCGTGACAACATGTATTCTGATAGTGCCATCACCTATCAGAAGCTTCATCTTTTAAGGAAAGCACCGAAAGAGCAGTTAAAGAAGATTATTTCTAATGTGCTAGCGTTAGTAGAAAAAATACCCCATATTACGTTTAATATAAAAGTAATAACAACGGCTTTGATTGTGTTAAGTGAACGTGGTTATTATTCTCTAACCAGTAACCTGAGTAAGAAGCTGGAGGAATTATTTACAGATAAAACACCGGATGCTTTAAAAGCAAGATATTATTATTTTCTTGGAACAAAGGATAGTTCTAAGAAATCAATAAATTATTTAAAGCAAGGGTTGAAGCTAGCGAAACAGGGTGAAAATCGGGAATTAATAGCTAGAATCTTAATGGTATTGGGAGAGTATGCTTTTAAAGCTAAGAAATGGTATGGTGCTGCCAATTATTATTTAGAGAGTACCGAGTTAGTGAAATCGTTAGTGGAAGGTGTGCCGAAGCAATACCAGCTAACTTATGTGAATCATCATCATTATGCCAAAGGGTTTATAGGTCTAGAACGAACTTACAATTGGATATCTAAAGAGCAACATATAGTAACGGATAAAGAAAATGGTAAGCAAGATCAATTGTCTCAAGTGGATTTAAATCGATTTCTCGCAAAAGATTATGTTAGCGTATTTTTGGAACATGAGGAATATATGGAATACATTCGCGAACAGCATATGATGAAATATTCAAAGGAAATTCGTACAGCCCAGGATATGATACTAAAGGTTGGCCCTCATACAATAAAGAATATTAATATGCTATTACATTATCTCACAGGGATAACACTTGCTTCGAGGGGAATCATTATTACGGATAATCAAAAGGAAGAATTAGCAGTTCTAAGCACAACAGATGGGAATCGTGAACTACCACAAAATCGCTATATGATTAATCTCGTTCATGATACAAGAGAGGCTGTTATTTTAGGTGCTAAGGAACAAAAGCTGGAATTAGACTTATTACCTAAAGGATTACAAAGTATCATGTGCATTCCAATCACTCAGCATCACGGTAATTCTAGTCCGTCTATTCTAGGTTATATCTATTTAGAATCTGATTTGATTGTGAATAATTTTAATGAAGCAGGAGTAGAAAAATGTAAGGAAGTGATGGGCTTTTTAGCTACAATGCTAGAACAGCATCAGTTAAAGCTTTCAGCAAGCATTGATAAACTGACAGGTACGTTAACTAGAAAATATTTAGACGATGCGCTATTAGAGGCAATAGATGTATCCAAACGTACAGGGGAACCTTTTAGTATCGTCATGTTTGATCTCGATAGATTTAAGCAGGTAAATGATCGATATGGCCATCAAATCGGGGATGAAATATTACGAACTGTATCTCATATCGTTATGGATATGCTCGATGAGTCTTATACTTTAGGTCGATACGGTGGGGAAGAGTTCATTATTATTTTACCAAACATTAAAACGGAAGAAGCAGTAGTGTTTGCAGATAAAGTGCGTGAGGAAATTGCCGCACAACAGCTGTTAGGAGATAAGTTTGATATAACCGTCAGTATTGGAATAGCGACATATCCGCTTCATGGACAGCGAGTAAAAGCATTAATTGAAAAAGCAGACCAAGCCTTGTATGTTGCAAAGGAAAAAGGGCGGAATAATACCCAAGTTTGGTATAAGGATTTTCTCACGACATCCAAGCCGCAAAATAAGCTAGCAGGCATTCTCACAGGAGATGATATTAAAGATTCCCGAAATGTCTTAGCTATGGTGGAGCTCATCCAGCTTTCTGTTAAAAACCTATCTACGGAGGAAAAAATCTATCAATTTTTAGGAAGAATGATTGAAATCTCAGAGGCACAGGTGGGTTATATTTTATTGCATACGCCTAATGGGGAAAAGGTATATGGAAGGAGAGCACAGGAAGAAGGGTGGTTAGAGCAAGTCTCGATAGAACAGGATATATTGCATTCGGTTATATTGGAGGAACGTGGACTCTATACGATTACTTGGGATGTGAAGGATAAGCATAATAAGATTAATGCTTTACCAGACTGGGATTCAATTTTAGCTGTTCCAATTATGGTTAATGGAAGTGTACTTGGTGCTATCTATCTTAGAGCACCCAGTAGGTTCAAGGAATTTGGTGCAGATGATTTAAATATGGTAAGTATCTATAGTAGTTTGCTAGCTGGTATGATTTAGAAGCGCAAACGAAAGTGAAAACTTACGAGCAATAAAAAATCCGAACTACTACTGAAAAATGAGAATTCCTAGTAGCTCGGATTTTTTATTTTACGTATAAGAAAATATACAATCCCAAGCAGATGCCCTTCCCTTTTTTTAAACGGTAAGGTATAGAAAACCTTTTTGCCAGTATTAAAGAGATCCTCCCTATGTGACCCAAAAGAGTAAGGGGAGCAAAAAAAGGTAACAGAGAGTCAGTCTCTGTGACCCAAAAGAGGAAGAGAAGCAAAAAAAGGTAACAGAGAGTCAGTCTCTGTGACCCAAAAGAGTAAGGGGAGCAAAAAAAGGTAACAGAGAGTCAGTCTCTGTTACCCAAAAGAGGAAGAGAAGCGAAAAAAGGTAACAGAGAATCAGTCTCTGTGACCCAAAAGGAAAACAGAAAAAGGGAACGGTTTTCCTATCCGTTCCCGTACAAGCACCAAGATTCATTTTTAATGCACTATTCTCGGAAATAGCCTTCGTCTATAATATCTGCTCTACTGTATATCCTTTCTCTTCTAGGAGAGAAAGGATATGGGGTTCTTGAAGTAGATGTAAGGTGCCTACTATGACGAAGTATGTTTCACCGCTATCTTCCTCAAGGAAAGTTGCAATTTTGTCAGCCATTTTATAGTTTCGGTCATCATTAAGTGCTTCCATGTAGGCTTGCTCTTCAGCAGTTGTTTCTTGTTCTACCGTTAAGTAGTCTAGCAGTTTGTCGCCGTCTCCCTCCTTATATAGGTTCAGCAACTCTAGCATTTGTTCATTTAATTCCTCTATTTCGACCAAGGATTCTTCTAGCATTTGGACTTGGAATTCCTCAGATAAATTAGCGAATATCGATAATTGATCTTCCGCAGTCTCAAGGGCGACGATTTCCTTCTGATCCTGTTCTGCACGATTTAGAAAATATAAGTCGACGCCATCTGTGAAATTAAGCTCTTCCATCATTAAATTCTGGATTAGATTCGATTGAAACCACGGTTTGAATTGCTCAAACATGTCAATGGAATATCCTAGTTCTGTATATACACGGTCAAGTTCCTTATATAAATCCGTAGATAGATGGTCTTGAATGCTCGAGCCATCTTCATATAGGGCATATTCCATATAGATAGCCTGCATTTCAAACATACTGATGTTATTAAGGTCAACTTCTGGAACAATTACATCTGCTTTTGCATAGGCTTCTTCGATTTTACGATTCAAAGGAAAAAAGTTATCGGTTACAGTGTGGATAGTCCCTTGTAAGTAAACCGTAGTATCGCCATGTTCAACCTTCCAAAGATATCCCCCTGGACCGTTTGGTTCACCTCGTACTTCCACTTCTACTTTTGTAATGACCGTTATATCTTTATCCTGAAGACTTTTTACATCCGTATCATCATACGGGTTTCCTCCAATAGATACTTCTTCTAAACTAGCCATTTCCTGAAGTGGCGATAAATCCTCGATACTATTGTTCTGTAAATTCAGCTTTGTAACGGAATCTAAATTCTCTATTCCTTCTAAGGATTTAATTCGCTTGTTCGATACATCTAAGTCGGTAATGGATTGTACATCTTCTTGTAAAATGTCTCCAGAAACTTTATTGATCTCAGCACGGATAGCTTTCTCAAGCTGATAGTCTTCAAAATAAATCCCATCTGTTTGATTACTCTGACAGGCAGTTAAGCCAATGATGAGCACCATCAAGAAAACGCGTAGCAAATTCTTCAAAAAATCTCCCCCAATGTTGTACAGCGATTAGCAGTATTTTCCACCACTATATCAAATTGCCGTAAAGTAGAGCAACCACCATCTCGCAAGTTGATTATCAAAAGGTGCCCCGATTCGTATGCTTTGCCTTCATTTAATAATTGGCATAAGATATGTATTTGGACTTTTATATTCTAAGTAATGGGAGATGAAAATCTTGAAAGGGATTTTTCAACATAAATGGAGTGTCATAGGGATTGCAGTATTTTGTTCTATATTATGGGGAAGTGCTTTTCCTGTATTAAAGATTAGCTATGAGGAGCTGCAAATGGCTCCAGGAGATATAGCAGCAAAAATTGTTTTTGCTGGTGGGCGCTTTTTACTAGCCGGATTAATTGTACTACTATTTTTATTATGTAGTAACTGGAAGAGAATAAAGGTTACGAAAAAGCAGTTTCTAATCTTAACGATACTTGGTATTGTACAAACATCCTTACAGTACTTTTTCTTTTATAATGGACTTGCAAATGTTTCTGGAATGCAAGGGGCAATCCTTTCTTCTGGGGGAACCTTTTTCACCGTTATTTTGGCTCACTTTTACTACCGAAGTGATCGAATGAGCTGGAAGAAATCCGTTGGTCTTTTGACAGGATTTCTAGGAATTGTTGTCGCAAACTGGGGGCAAGAATTTCAGATAAGCTTCCAGTGGGATGGTGAAGGCTATATGATACTGTCCGGATTAACAGCGGCAATTGCAACGATTATGGCAAAAGAGCTAGCATCGGGGATTCACCCGTTCGCCATTACAGGATGGCAGCTAACCATTGGTGGGTTAATCATGTTAGTAGTTGGCTTTCCATTCTTACATGAAGGTGCTATGACATTCACCTCATTTGGACTCGGTTTATTTATCTATTCGGCTCTTCTTTCATCAGTTGCTTTCGCTCTATGGTACTCATTATTGAAATATAATCATGCAGGCGAATTAAGTATGTATAAGTTTATCGTTCCTGTTTCTGGAGCTGTATTGTCTGCGATGTTTATTTCCGGTGAGATGCTGAATAGTTTTATCCTCGTTGCAATCGTATTAGTAGCGTTTGGTATTGTTATTGTAAATTATCATAGTAAGAAAGCATAAAGCTAAGCTAAACATGTTCTTCCCAATGAGAGGGAGGACATGTTTTTATATAGAAGTTGCCATATTTTTTACAAAGTTATCAAAATGAATCGTAGGTACTATGTAATTACCAAATAATGGATTTTTACTGATTGCATATTCCCTGTTTTGAGTGAATGGTTTGTTAAAAAGTTGATATGGACAACTATGAGAAATGAGACTTAATGACTAATGGGTTTTCATTAGGTTTAATTGCCTAATTGACAGTTCTAGAATTTACTTTAAAATGACTTAAGAGTAAAAAATAAAGGGGATAGTTTTCATGAAAAGATTATTATTAGTAGTGATGGGACTAGTATTAGCAATGGTTCTAGCAGCATGTAGTTCACCAGAAGAAGATGAAGTATTAGAGTATCACAATGCAGTAGTGGATGAGGTTCATCCTTTAATGGATAAATTAGCTAGTCTATATGAACAAATGATGGTGATGGAAACGGAAGAGGAAGTAATGGACTTATATGATAATGAAATCATTCCTGTAGTTAATGAGATTAACGACTATTATGATGGACAAAAGATCGAGTATGATGCAACAAAGGAATACCATAAATTACTTCAAGAGCAGGCTAACTCTTTAGAAGCTACAGTGTTGAAAGAAAAAGAATTCTTCGAGGCACTTCTAGATGAGAATACGACAGAAGAAGAATTGATGACACTAGATCAAGAGGTAGTCGAGTTAAATACGATTACAGAAGAGAAGAATAAGGCGGTTGCCGATCATTATGATTATTTACTTGAGGAATATAACTTTGTTGAAGAAGATGAATAAGAATAATTAGGTAAAGAGACTGGTAGAATAGTAGCGATACATAGGTAGAACTACTATCCTACCAGTATTTTTGTTAGGTTGGCTTTAACTGTAATTCATTTACATCGTTAGAATGAATCACGGGCTTGTCCATTCCTAGTGAGGTAATGAACCTTTGTGTAAACGACTTTTCGGTTATTGCTATTTTACTGAAAATAATGTTAAATATATAAAAGGCCTATATTCATTTGTAGTGCCCTAATTTTAGTCTTGGGGGGATAGGAATGCTTGTCAAAAATGATTATGTTAATAAGAATGATGTAGTATTTGTAAAAGAAAGTGATAGCCTAGAATCTGTAATGAAGACCATAGAAGATTCTGGTTATCGGTGTATTCCGGTTCTTGATGAAACGGGAGAGAAATACGTGGGGAATATATATAAGGTTGATTTATTAGAATATGAGCTTGATTATTCCTTGGTTGGCACATTATCTGAGTTAGTATCTGACCGTGAGGGATACATTAAGGAAGACGCCCCATTCTTTCAAGTATTCTCTTCTATTAAAAAGCTTCCTTATTTAGCAGTTGTTAATGACTCCATGGACTTTTTAGGGATTTTAACGAATGGTAATGTTATTCAAGTTCTTGAAAATGCTTGGGGAGTACATAATGGTAGCTACTCCTTTACAATCGGTACAATTGAATATGCTGGTGCACTACAAAAAATGCTAAGAATTGTAAATCGACATTGTAATGTACAAAGTGTTATTTCTTTAAATAACAACTCTAATTATGTAAGAAGAGTTTGCATTGTGCTTCCAAAAGAAGTGGATGAAGAATTAGCGGAGAAGATTCGATTGGACTTGGATAAAAATAATTTTACGGTTACAGATATTGAGAAGTTGAGTTAGGCAGTTAGGCTAACGATAGTACAGCTTTCACTAGAGTCCTTTTGTTATGTAAACAAGAAAGATAAAATGACTATCAAATGCGATAATGCATCTGATAGTCATTTTGCTTTCATCTCTACATTAAGGCACCTCATGCCCCATAGATGCGTAAAGAATTTCAAACCATTGATCTAATGATAATTCTATATTCAAAGCATTCACTGCTTTTTGAATTCTTTCCTTTTTACTTGAACCTACGATTGGCATTACCTTAGCGGGATGATTTAATATCCATGCGTATAATATTTCATCGATACTACTTCTACCCATTTCACTAGCGATTTTCTCTAATGCCTTACGTAACCGTACTGCTTTATCATCTTCATTCGTGAAAATTTGTCCTCTTGCTAGTGGGGACCATGCCATGGGAGCGATTCGCTTCTCTAGACAAAGGTTTAACGTTCCATCTTCCAAATTCTCTAACTGGTATGCTGAAAGTTCAATTTGGTTCGTCACAAGTTCTACATCTAAATAAGATTCAAGCATTGTAAGCTGATGACGCTTGAAATTAGATACCCCAAAGTGTCTGACTTTCCCAGAAGCTTTTAATTCATGAAAGGCACTCGCTACCTGTTCAGGATCCATAAAGGGATCTGGTCGGTGAATTAATAACGTATCAATATAATCTGTTCGGAAATTTTTTAAAGAATTCTCTACAGATTGGATAATATGGCGTTTTGATGTGTTGTAATGATGTGACTTGTGTTCCGGTCGATTAGGAGAGGGAAAGACAATCCCACACTTGGTTACGATCTCAATGTTTTGTCGAAGTCCAGGCTTAATTGCAAGTGCATTACCAAATAGCTCCTCACATTGAAATCCACCGTAAATATCGGCATGATCAAATGTAGTGACCCCTTGGTCTATACAATATTCAATTAAGTCTACTAATTGGTCAGCACTATAGTTCCAATCAGCTAACCGCCATAGACCGTGAATAATTCTAGAAAAAGATAAATCCTCTGCAAGCTGTATTCTTTCCATGATTAATTGGCTCCTTCATTTAACGTTTTCATCCTTTACATTATCTCTAGCACTGAGTAGATGCCTCGTTAGGCTATTTCCTTCAATTGGTTGAAAATTCTTTACATCTACTATACTCCTTTTTCCTTCGCTTGTCTTTGAGAATGTGCTAATAGATCAGTTAAGACCGCTGTGCTTGAATAGCCTTTCGGGATAACAGGTCCGCATGTCCATTCTCTTTTTCTGGTATCCACTTGATGAAGAAATAGGGAAATTTTGCCGTTTTTTCCCGAATGGTTTCTAGTAAAGGGAGGAATGTTTTATTTTTGGTAAAATCATTGTCTACCACTTGTACAACGGTTTGGGAATCGGAACGAAAGGATAGAATTTCATTTGGGAACTCTTTTTCACATATCTCTAGTGCTTTAATTACAGCATAAAACTCAGCTTCATGATTTGTCATGACACCAAGAGGGAGGCTATATTCATACTGTTTTTTTTGCCCTTTTATATAAATGCCAGCACCACTAATGCCAGGATTTCCACTAGCAGCGCCGTCCGTATATACTTCTATCAAGATTGCTTCTCTCCCTGCTACTTAGAATTCATCTACATATTATCATAGATCCCATATAAGAAAAAATGAATGAAAGATAACCGATTTATCTTTAGCATAACGCATTGACTAAACGAGTAATTGTTTGTATATTGATAAAAATAAGAAAATTATAACGACTAATTGAAAGGGAGAAGTTATAATGAGAAAAATTTTTATCAATGGGAAGTTTTATACCTTTGATCCGGTAAAGCCATGTGTAGAAGCAGTTGTCGTGGAAGAAGGTAGATTTATTGATATGGGAACTAAGGAGGAAATGACGTCATATTGGGGGAGTTTTGATACGAAGGTAGTGGATTTAGACGGTAAAACAGTTACCCCAGGATTAATAGATAGCCACCTACATCTGTCGTCGATAGCTATCAATTTATTAAACTTAGATGTGACCGGGTTAACCTCGAAAACTTCCATGCTTCAAAAAATCAAAGATAAAACAGCAACCCTCTCACCGGGAGAATGGCTAGTTGGGAGAGGGTGGGATGAAAATTTATTTATAGATGGTGGGATTCCTACTATTAATGAACTAGATTCTGTTTCTCCACATAATCCTCTTTATATTCCACGCGTTTGTGGTCATGCAGCATTAGTGAATAGTAAAGCCTTGGAGGTTTGTCATTATCATCGTGATATGATAATGCCTCAAGGTGGTTCAATTGAACTAGATGAAACGTTGAAGCAGCCGACAGGGCTTATTCTAGAGTCTGCAGCAGACATTTTTACGGCTCATATTCCGGAATATTCCTATGATGATTTAAAAGATGCATTGCGCCAGGCGATGAAGCTTGCTATTAGCCAAGGGTTAACCAGTGTACATACAAATGATACCAACAATTTAGGAGGGCTTCATCGTACGTATCGGATGTTTGATGAGTTATTAAATCAAGAGAAACTTGGACTTCGTTGTAACCTTTTAATTGATTATGATTACTTAGATGATTTGAAGGAATCTGGTATGTATGCAGGGTACGGAAATGAAACGTTAACGATTGGAGCAGTAAAGCTATTTGCAGATGGAGCATTTGGAAGGAGAACCGCATTATTATCAGAGCCTTATACGGATGATCCACATAATGTTGGTGAAGCAATGCATACGAATGATGAACTATATGATGTAGTTCGGAAAGCAAGAAATCTTTCCATGCCTATAGCAGTTCACACGATTGGGGATAAAGCATTAGAAAATATATTGGACATTTTAGACCAGTTCCCAGCTGTAGCTTACCGTGATCGATTGATACATGTACAAGTATTACGGGAAAATCTAATTAATCGATTAGCAGTACCTAGCCGCATTGCTGATATACAACCAAGGTTTGTTGTCGGTGACTTTCCTTGGGTGGAGGAAAGACTAGGTTCAAGACGGATGAAGCTTGCCTATGCTTGGAAAACTTTATTAAACGCAAACGTTATTTGTGCAGGTGGCTCGGATTCACCGGTCGAACCGATGGACCCATTGTTAGGCATTCATGCAGCTGTAACAAGAAGAGCACCTGGTGACCGGCATGAGGGATGGAATTCCGAGGAGAAACTCTCGATGTATGATGGGTTTAAGCTATTTACAAAAATGGGGGCATATCCAACTAATGAAGAAACACTAAAGGGAACGATATCTAGAGGAAAGCTAGCCGATATGACAGTTTATTCAACTAATCCTTTTGAAATAAATGACCCAGATGAGCTTTTAGAAACAGCTATAGAGATGACCATAATAGGTGGGGATATTCACTACCAAAAATCCTTGCACCAAACAAATTAGAGTCTTAGGGGGAAAAGGTATGGGAGATTTTTTAGAGAAGGTCGTCGGTTTCTTATGGGGATTACCACTGATTATTACAATCCTATTCGTAGGGGTATATTTTACGCTGGCTACAAAGTTCTTCCAATTTGTCCATTTACCTCATATTTTGAAAACAACTCTAGGAACTATTTTTAAAAAGCAGGACAAGGAAGAAAAGGGGAAGGGCATTCTTTCTTCCTTTGAAGCGGTGAGTACAGCTGTTGGTGGCTCCGTTGGTGTTGGTAATATTGGTGGTGTTGCGACGGCCATTGCTGTAGGGGGACCGGGTGCTGTATTGTGGATGTGGCTGTGCGCTCTAGTCGGGATGATTATTAAAACGGTGGAAGTGACACTATCTGTTCATTATCGTAATACAGACGAAAATGGTGATCCTTACGGTGGACCAACCTATTATATGGAGAAAGGTCTAGGCGAGGAGAAGAACTTTAAGTTCTGGATGATTCCGGCAGTTATCTTTGGTTTTGGTATTTTCGGTACGTTCTTTTTTACCTTACAAAATTATACGGTATCGGAGGCTGTTAGCTCTACATTTGGAATCGGAATGATTCCAGCATCGATTACTTTAACAGTAATTATTTACTATATCATATATGGTGGAATTAAACATATTGGAAAAGTGGCATCTCGGATTGTTCCATTTATGGTGCTGTTTTTTATTCTTTCTGGTCTTTTCATTATCGTTAGTAATATTGGTCAAGTTGGTGAAGCATTCGGATTAATCTTTTCTGGCGCATTTGGAGGAACAGCGGCTGTTGGAGGTTTCACCGGTGCTGTAGTTGCCCAAGTTATCCAAATGGGGATGGCTCGTTCGGTGTACAGTAATGAGGCGGGATGGGGTACATCACCAATGGTACATTCTACAGCCAAAGTAGACCATCCTGTTAAACAAGGTATATGGGGTGCTTTTGAAGTCTTTGTTGATACCATTGTTGTTTGTACGATTACCGCATTGACAATTATAGTGACCGGTGTGTGGTCATCAGGATTGTCTGGTGCAGAACTAACGTTAACTGCTTTCGAGGTTGGTATAGGGGAAATAGGGCGCTATATTATAGCGGTATCTGTCGTTCTATTTGGTGTAACCACTACTACTGGCTGGTATATTTATTACGATATATTATTGAGACATTTATTTAATAAACGTGACTCTAAGATCAAGCGTGCATGTCTACGTTTTTTTAGTTGGTTTTACCCGATACCGGGACTCGCTATGGTCATTTATGCAGTGAGTATAGGGATGCCAGGTGCAGCTGTGTGGTATTTTGCAGACATAACTTCAGCCATTCCAACATTTATAAACGTAGTAGTTATTTTATTACTAAGTAAACGTTTCTTAAGCTTGTTAAAGGATTATAAAGCTAGATATTTAGGGATAGGTAAGATTGATCCTGACATTGTGTTATTTTATGAGGACAAAGGTAAATCATCAAAAGATACAAACGTATCTGAGGTTGGGCAAAGTTAAAATAGTTAATGAAAAATCGAATGATAGCATGCTCCTGGAAGATACGTAGAAGAGAGATGAGGTTGATTGGGCACAGCCTAGAGGCCCTAAGATACCCTACATTAATAAGAAACTGTACGGCGAGGGTATTCAGGCAGATATCGCCCTATACTGGTTAACCGCAAATGTGTTTTCCAGAGCGGTCTTTACTTATTATTCGGTTTTCTTATTAGGTAAATTGCGTTCCTTGTTTTGTGATTTTTTAGTAAATTTTACAAATTCGCATTGCCTAGGTCAACACTTTAGGATAGTATTTATGTATTGTGATAAATAACCACTTTTATTCCTTCGGAGGTCTTGGGCGATGCGTATTGTTCTAAAGCATATTATACATAATATTTTGGAGAAGAGGCTAAGGTCGGCTATCGTGCTTCTTACAATTTTGCTGTCTACTTTGATCTTATTTATTGGCCTTAGTTTAAATGAAATCATCAATAACACGTACACAACTATGTTACAAGGTTCTTATGGAACTGCTAATGTTGTTGTATCGAAAAAAGCGGAAGATGGTATTCCTTTCTATGAGTCTACTAAGCTAGATTTATCAGATATTCATATAGATAATCGTTTAGACATGATACAAGCAAGTGGTAAATCAGTCTTAAATGATGAACATATTATAGTGACATTATATGGCTTAGACCTCCAAGGAGCCCTTGAGCTGCAAATTGTAGATATTCTTACTGGTTCCCAGGAACTTGAGGGGAATTCTGTAATGATTAGTCAGAAAACGAGTTCTACATATGATTTAGCGGTTGGAGATAGGATAGACGTAAGCAGTGGCGGTAATTCTTATGACTTTACGATAGCTGCTATTAGTAAATCAGATGGTATTTATTATTCGGAAATGGGAGACATTCTACTTCTTGCTCAGCCGGACCAGGTAACGGAAATACTCGGTGGGGGAGATATGGTGTCGAGTACTCTATTAGAAGTGCCGGATACGGAACTGGACAGAGCAATTACTAGTTTAACGGAGACGAATCAAGGCTTCACCGTACAAAAGAGTAGTGCTGCAGATACGATTATGCGGGATGAGCAGACCTTCCAAACGGTTATGATGCTAGCGATTATTATCATTGTGTTAATCAGTGCATACGTCATTTCATCCCTTTCTAAGTTAATTATTACGGAACGTATGCCTGTATTAGCTACTTTTCGCAGTGTTGGAGCTAGTAAAGGGATGATGAATCGGGTATTAATGTTGGAGTTCTTCATGTATGGGGTAATTGGCGCGGGGCTAGGGATAATATTAGCTATGTTCCTACTCCCGTTTGCAGCAGATCTGTTTAATGAGTACAAGGAATATGGTATGGAAACAGTAGTCGAATATAATATGATCTATTTAATCATTTCGGTAGTATTCGGAATGATGTTCCCAGCACTAGTGAGCATTCTCCGGATAGTGAGAACGAATGCCAAACCTTTAAAGGATGTGCTTTTCAATACATCGTCTACATTAGAAAAACGCTCGAGATGGACGGTTATTCTCGGAATCGTATTCTTCTTCATTGCTTTTGTGATAAATGGATTCAATAAATATGATGATATGCTACTTTCTATTGTATCGATTTTGTTATTGTTTATTTCCATTGTGTTGTTAATGCCACTATTGTTGAGTGGGTTTTCAAAGTTATTGTCTCTATACTTTAAGAGGAGTCGATCGGGAGAATTAGGACTGGGCATTAAAAATATTGCTAACAATAAGATTGTTGCAAACAATGTCAGTATGATTATTGTCGTTTTTTTACTATTAATTATGGTAGGAATTGCAAGTGAAGGAATTAATTATTATGTAACAAAGGCAGTAAGTAAAGATTTTGATGTAGTTGTTACACTTAGTGATCGTAATGATTCGCTTGTTTATGACATAGTGGAAATGGATGGAGTAGCTGATGCTTATCTTCAAGCTGTAAGTTTGGGGAAATCCTCTATTAATGGAAGTGAAGGTATTTATGGCGTATTTGGCGTAGACGATTTTAATGAGATAGGTGAATTCTATGATGGGATTAATTATCTCGAAATAGATGAAGAACGATTAAATGGCTTAGATAACCCAGTTATTTTAGATGATTATTATATGAATAAATACGACCTACATATAGGAGATTCAGTACAAATACAACCAATTAATAGGCATTACGAAAATCTAGAGAATGCTGGTCCAGTAACATTTATTGTAGCTGGATCAATGGAAAGTGCTGGATTCGCCTCAAGTCGTGATAGTGCTTTAATTCCAATTGATCTCTATGAGGATCATTTTGAGCCTCTCTTTTATGAATTAACGCTGAAGTTGGAAGAAGGAACCGTAGCGGAGGAATTAAAAGAGAGCATAGCAGATTACTATAGTAACTATTCACTAGAGGTTGCGACTTTTGATGAGAGGATAGAGGCACAGAAAACCACAATTGATACATTAATTAATGGAATCACCATTATTATTGGTTTAGGTATGATGGTGGGGATTCTTGGAATTTCCAATAATCTTATGGTCTCCTTCAATCAGAGGAAAAAGGAATATGCCATTCTCTATTCTGTATGTATGAGTAAAGGGCAAATAGTGAAAATGATATTCGCCGAAACACTTCTTACATTTATAACCGTAGCTGTCATTGGGCTTTTTGGTGGATTCGCGTTAAATTTCTTATTAACTAAGTTCCTTTATGCGATAGGGATGGTGACTGATTTTCACTTTACGTTCGAACTTTATGGCATGTTATGTGGGGTGGTTGCAATATTATTAGCTATATCAACTCTCTCACTAGTTCGAAAGGTTTTTAAGCTTCATATAATGAAAGAATTGCGATATGAGTAAAGGTTATCAAGGGGGCTAATGGAGATGTTGGAGAGTATTGTTCGGACAGAAAAGCTATGTAAGAATTTCAAAGTGGGAGCAAATGATATCCCAGTGTTAAAAAACATTGAGATTTCGATTGAATCAGGCGATTTTGTTTCCATAATGGGGCCATCCGGATCTGGTAAAAGTACGTTATTGTATTTACTTGGAGGGATTGATCAACCAACTTCTGGAAAAGTGTTCATTCAAAATCAAGATATTAATAAAATGAAGGATAAACAGAAAAGTATTCTACGAAGAAGAACGATGGGCTTTGTGTTTCAGTTTTATAATTTAGTACAAAACTTAACAGTAGAAGAAAATATTTTACTTCCAGTTACGATGGATAAGAAGAAGCCAGCTGATTATAAAGAGCAGCTGGATGAGATATTAGAAATTGTTGGTCTTTCAGAACGGAAGAAATATACACCAAGAGAATTATCTGGAGGACAGCAACAACGGGTTGCCATTGCTCGAGCGTTAATCCTAAGTCCAGCACTCATACTAGCAGATGAACCAATTGGGAATTTGGATAGTAAGACAGGAACAGCCATTATGGAGCTTTTCCATCGTATTAATCAGGAAAAGGGCATTACGATTGTCCAGGTGACACATTCCGAAGAAGCGGCTGAATATGGTAATCGATTAATTCGGATGAGAGATGGAGAGATAGTTGAGCCAGTGTTGATTTGACACGAGTAGGATGAGGTTGGGACAAAACGAAAAGAATTAAATGTTAAACCGAATGATACAGGATACTAGCTCCGGAAATATACGTAGACTCCTGCGGGAGGAAAGGCATCGGTGAGACCCCGAAGTGCGAAGCACGAGGAGGCTCAGGCAGCCGCCCGCGAAGTATATTTCCGGAGCGGGGTCTTTGCTCATCATTCGGTTTTTCCTTTAAGTTAATTCTTTTGTCCCAGCCTCTTAATGCTCACTATCCATAGGTATCGCATTGACTCCATTCTTTTTATATTCTAAGCTTTACAACAAAAGAAAAAGATTGATCTCAAGCGTATTTGGGAATAGAAAAAGGATGATAATGGCATAGGATAGAAATAGGGGGGATTGTAGACATCATGAAGACAACTAGTAAAAAGCTAAGGCCAATATTAAAAGAGATTTTCGATTATTTACATGCAAACCCAGAAGTCAGCTGGAAAGAATTTCATACTACGGAATATATTAAAGGGTTACTTGCGAATAAGAAGGTAAACATTCAATGCTTCCCAGAAATAACTGGTTTAGTAGTAGAAATTGGTAGTGGGAAGCCGGTTGTAGCACTACGGGCTGACATGGATGCACTTTGGCAAGAGGTTAACGGTGAATTTAAAGCAAACCATTCCTGTGGACATGATGCTCATATGACGATTGTATTAGGTGTGCTGTTTACACTTCTTGAGGAGGGAATTCCGGCTCAAGGAACGTTTCGGTTTATATTCCAGCCAGCTGAAGAAAAGGGAGATGGTGCGTTAACACTCGTAGAAAAAGGGGTGGTGGATGATGTTGATTTCCTATATGGTCTTCATCTGCGGCCAATTCAAGAATTAAAGCACGGTCAGTTCTCACCAGCAATTAGGCATGGGGCTTCTTGGTCAATTGATGGCGTTATTACAGGGGAAGATGCCCATGGTGCTAGACCACATCTTAACGCTAATGCAATTCAAGTGGGGAGTGAGTTTTTTCAGCATTTGAATAACCTGTATATGGATCCGATGATTCCGCACTCGGTAAAGATGACGAGCTTCCATGCTGGAGGAGAGAGCACTAATATTATCCCTGGGAATGCTACGTTTTCTATTGATATGCGTGCTCAAACTAATGAAGCGATGGAGGAGCTCTTGGAGAAAGTGGAGCGAATTGCTAATATGCTTTCCAACTATCATGGAGTAAAAATTGATCTATCGATAAGCTCAAGTGTTGCCGCCGCAGTAATCAATGAGGAAGCAAGTAATTTATTGGAAGAGGCGATTGTGGAGACAGTTGGCAAAGACCACTTAGTACCGATGATTACAACAACTGGAGGGGATGATTTTCATTTTTATACCATTAAGAGACCAGCTTTAAAAGCAACCATGTTAGCAGTTGGCTGTGATTTAGATCCAGGGCTACATCACCCTCAAATGACGTTTAATTATCAAGCAATCGAGCCAAGTGTGGAGATCTTAGTAACGGCATTACGAAGGACTGTAAGAAAGTATCAAGGTTAGGAGGGAGACTATGGGGATAGAAATTAGAGAAATAACAACATTGGAGGAACTGTATCAAATACAAAAAATCGAAGAAATCGTCTGGCAGGATACACCGATTCCGATTCACCAAACATTAACCGCCTTTCGTAATGGTGGTGTGCTAATAGGAGCTTTTCTAGAAGGGAATATGATTGGCTTCCAGTATAGTTTTCCAGGATTTGATGGACAAGAGGTGTATTTAGTTTCACACGAACTAGGAATTCTTCCAGCATATCGTAAGTTTGGACTTGGAGAGAAAATAAAACGTAAGCAACGAGAGATAGCAGCGGATAAGGGATATGATAAAATGATTTGGACATATGATCCGCTTGAGAGTGTCAATGCTTATTTGAATTTACATAAATTGGGTGGGATAGCAACTGCCTATAAAGAAAATTATTATGGGACAATGGATGATGGATTAAATAAGGGACTTGCTTCTGATCGATTGGTAATGGAATGGAATTTTCAAAAAGATAAGGAGCCATTCGATGGTACAATTGATTTCTCGCAATTACTATTGGAAATGGGACAGGAGATGGAGCCAAGGCGAACAGATGTGGAATTTGATGGTGATAGTGAACAGTGGTTTGTTGCCATTCCGGCTAATATTCAAGATATGAAAGCAACCAATTTAGAACGTGCTATTAGGTGGCGCAAGAGTACTAGAGAACTATTTCAATTATTATTTTCAAACGGTTATACGGCTAAAGATTTTATTAGAGATGAACATGTCAGTTATTATTACTTTGAAAAATGATTAGGAAGAAGGGTGTAACATGACAATTCCAATAAAAAACATCATCATCCATCGACTCAATATGAGAATGATTGATCCATTTGCCACAAGCTTCGGCACCATGCAGGACAAAGAATTCTATATCGTAGAAGTGGTGGATACAGACGGGAATCATGGTTACGGAGAAGGGGTCGCATTTTCTATTCCTTGGTACACAGAAGAGACGATAAAGTCTAATTTAGCTATCATGGAAGACTGTTTAATTCCTATTTTAAGAGATAATGTAATTGAACATCCAAATGAGGTGTTTCCGTTATTCGAACGATTACGTGGCAATAATATGGCTAAGGCTGCTATAGAGGGAGCGATATGGGACCTTTATGCGAAACGGCAGGGTATACCGCTAGCAAAAGCTCTCGGTGGCCAAAAGACAGAGATTGATGTGGGAATCAGTATTGGCATACAGCCAAGTGTAAAAGAATTATTGAATAAAATCGAGCATTTTCTTGTGCAAGGGTATAAGCGGATAAAGTTGAAAATTAAGCCTGGTCATGATGTGGATATGCTTCATGAGGTGCGAAAGGCTTTTCCAGATACACCCATTATGGCAGATGCAAATTCCGCCTATACGCTAGATGATATAGACATGCTGAAGCAGTTGGATAATCTGAATTTAATGATGATTGAGCAGCCCCTACAGCATCATGATATTATCGACCATGCCAAGCTGCAAAAGGAATTACAAACCCCGATTTGTTTAGATGAGAGTATTCACTCATTGTATGATGCTCAAAAGGCGATTGAACTAGGAAGCTGCAAAATTATCAATATAAAAGTAGGCCGTGTTGGGGGCTTGTCAGAATCAATCAAAATTCATGATTATTGTGAGGAACATGGAATCCCGGTGTGGTGTGGCGGAATGTTAGAAGCTGGTATTGGGCGAGCACATAATGTGGCGATTACGACTTTAGCTAACTTTATTTTACCAGGGGATACCGCAGGGTCCTCACGATATTGGAAGAAAGATATTATTAAACCGGAAGTTGTAGTGGAAAATGGCGTAATCAAAGTACCAACAGCCCCTGGTATTGGTTATGAAGTGGACGAAGAAGCGCTAGAAGCGTTTCGCTTTGAAAAGCTGGCATTCCCTATGTAATTGTATCGTGATAGTAGCGGAAATTAAGGAGAATCCAGAACCTTATAGATGATTAATACACCTAGCCCTCATAGGAAAATGTATTTCCGAAGTGGGCTAGGTGAATGATTATTATATCACGAGATTATAAGCGTGCGCCTAATCCAGTGCAATGATATAGATCACTCATTCTGAGCATCAAAATATTCTACTAAACCGTTTGTAATTGCTTCGGCAACCTCTGTTTGGTATTCGTCGGTTTGAACCTTCTCCAAATCACTTGGGTTTGATATAAAACCAAGTTCCAGCAGTACAGCGGGATTTTGATTATGTTTTAGAACATAATAGTCCTCTTGCCTAATCCCTCTGTCTGTCATATCTAGTTCTCCAACTAATGCGGAATGAATTTTCTCAGAAAGCTCCTTACTTGTATTCGTGTTAGCGTAATACGTATTAATACCATTTACCTCTGGATTGTTAAAGTAATCATAATGTAGACTGATGAATACATCGGTTTCATGGGTGTTACTTTGATACGCTCGATTTTCAAGCGTAATAAACGTATCGTCTGCTCTAGTGAAGTTTACCGTTGCCCCTTCTGCTTCTAAGTGATTGGCTAGCTTTGTTGCAGTAGATAGGGTCAAATCTTTTTCACGTACGCCATCATTTACTGCTCCAGAATCCTTGCCACCGTGGCCTGGATCAATCAAAATGTTATAGCCATTTAATTGATGTTTTCTAACGGTAATGGTGTCTTCTGAAATCTGCATGTGATTTTGTTGAATATATCCCATTGGCAAATAATCTAATGTTTCCGTGACATGGTCAAGTGTATAGTGATTAAAATTATCCTCTATCTGTGTGGATGTATCATCTTCCTCGGCTGTCTCTTTCATGTCATCCTTAACTTTTGCTTTTTCTTCAGATTCCTCCTTCACTTCTTCTGTTTCTTTTTCTTCTATTTCACTTTCTTCCTCTGTTATCGTGTCACTGTCTTCTAGTAAACTATCATCATTTTCCACTTCTATCGTTTCTTCGATTAATAGAAGTTCCTTTCCATATACCCAAACAGGCTCCCCATCGAAGAAAGTTTTGACCCATCCATTCTGCTCTTCGAATGTTCTTAGTCTATCTCCTTCCACTAATGTTCCGATAACATCAGCATCATGATTAGGAGCGGTTCTCATAATGGACTCTGCTTGAACTTCAAATAATTTAACATGGTCATTCTCGGCACTTTCTGCATGTGCATTTGTTACGGATATAAAAGAAAATAACATAAGCATAAACCCTGTCATCCAAATAGTATTGACAACTTTTCTCATATTCTCTCAATCCCTTTCGTAAATTATGAATCTAGTAGAAAGGATGGTCAGAAAATAATAGATTTAAACATAAATGGGTAAGTTTTTATTTTTTTAGGTGAAAAGAAGTGGTTTAACGTCTCTCTTACCTAGTTAATTAGACTTGCTCTATTAAGTGGAACTATTACTTATGTAGGAGTGGTTGAACACGGTTAGTCCATATTTTACTAACAGCTTTATATAAAATGGTAACGTTCGCTATACAAGTTCTGTCGAAAACGCTGTAAAACATGAGATAACAACGATAAAATTCCAAAAAATAACATGATAGGACATAAGCTCTAGGATAATGAAGTAGACAATTATAAAGGAGTTAGGGCAAGTTATCTATTAGCATTTTATTAGTTTAGGCTAGTGGCATAGTTCATTCGAATTAGGAAAGCTAAATATATATTCCTTTTTCTTCGATATACAAGAAAACATTACAAATTTTTTCTTGATCTACGCTATGTTCAACATGATCTTCTATTTTTCGGCAGTCTAAATAAAGCTATTAGACTATCTAGTAAATGGTATTTTCTAACGATTCACTATTCTAATTTTTCTGTTAATATAAGGACATTGAGTCATAGGAGTATAAAAATATAGTAGTTTCTTAATAGAAAGGTCGGGTGATAAATGAAAAAAATACTAGTCAGCTTCCTTGTCATGATCTCCTTGATAGCAGCATTTCAAGTATCCGTATATGGGGCGTTCTCTTTTGACAAAAAGAACGTAAGCACGGCTATCCATAACCTAGAAAATAGGATGTTCCAAAGGAAAGTTGCCATCACGGACCATTTAAAGGATCAACAAGAACAGCATCTAAATCAGATAAAGGACAAACTAACCGAGTTGCATGAAGATACATCGAACATGACGGCGGTACGCGTACAACAATATAAGGAAAGCTATCTTTCGGCAATCGATGCGCTAACTATATCTTTAGATGAACCATATAAACAGATGTCGAAAGAAAAGAGTAATGAATTAAGTCTAGAGATTGAAGCAGAAGTAGTCGATTATTTGAGTCAATTATTAGTTCGGAATCAGAAAAGCAATCATTCAACTATTTTAGAATAAAAGGGGAGATTAATGATGAAAGTACGTAAAGGGTTGAAAAAGAAATTATTAGTAGGGGTAGCTGCGGTTGGAATCGTTGCAGGATCAGGAATTGCACTTGCTAATACGGATGCTGGTGCACAGCTTCGTGCCTGGTATGAAGGAATGTTTTCTAACACGGTAGAGAATATTGAAGCGAGTGTAGAAGAATATGGTCAAAGCAAGCTCCCAGGATTACAAGCAGAATATGAACAATTAAAAGCTACAGCACAAATGGATATTGATTTAACGAGAGAACTTGAAACAGGTAAGTCCTTATCAGAAATCATTAATGCGAAAATAAGTCATTTGGAATCGTTGAGCGAAGAAGAGCAAGCAATTTTAGCGGGAATCGGGCTAGAGTTCTACAATGTATTTCTAGATGGTTATTTTGAAATCCAACGTGTTCAGCAGGAGGGGTTAGATTATGCGACTAATGATTTAACCGCTTATACTGGGGAAATTGGACAAGAAGCGATGGCGACCATGACATCAGATATAAATACTGCTAGGGACCAGGCTGTACAAGAGCTAGAAGAAGCTATACAGCAGGCACAAGAACAGCTTGCTCAAGCATTAGATACGCAAGAAGAAATTACCGTTAGAAATTTACAAAATCAAATTGATTGGGCTATTGAGGACTTAAGAGAATCGGTAACATCATTACTTGATGGATTAGTAGAAGAACAAGAACAAATTATAATTGCTCACGCACAACAATTGGAAGATCAAGCAAAAGCCGCTCTTGACGATGTAGTGAATGGTATCAATTAGAAAGAACTTCAAGGCAGATAGAAAAGAGTAAAATCCTTTCCTGCCAGGATAAGAAAAGCGAGTGCAAGATTTTTAAAAAATACGGATGTCTCAAGAATTGGGTCTCACTCCAAAGAGAGGGTTAGACGGACGGGACATCCCTTTTTATTGGCAGATAGGAAGGTAGAAACCTTTTACAGCCAACGTAAACAAAGAATACATTCGCTAAAGGACGAGCAAATGCGAGTTTTTCTAAGGAGGTATATATATGAAGAAAGACAACAAATTATATTTACCAATAATCGGAATTGGAATCGTCCTAATTATTATGATAAGTAGTGTGAAGGTAGTATTTGCTAACGAGGATATTACCTATATGTTAAAGAATTGGCTTGATGATAAGCAGTCCGCTTCTATGGAGGAAATAGAGAGGACGATTTCTCAGGAAAAAGAAAAGCAGACAACTCGTCTAAAGAGCGAAATACACGAAGCGATTCAATCAGCAGAAAGCCAGTATGAAGCATTCCTAGAAGAAGAGAAAACAAAACGGAAACAAGAATTAATAGATTATGCGGATCAATTAATTTCCAATTATGATGTTAGTATGGAAGCGGACCAAGTATTACTAGATAAATTAAATTGTCTCATAACAAAGACAGAAATAGAAATGGACATTGTATTAGGCAAGAAAGATACTAGTCAACTTATCGATTGTGGAGAATTACAAGTGGATGATGCTAATTAATTTTGTAATTCAATGCTATGAAACATGTTCAAGAACCTCTTTGATAGGGGAATAAGAATCTCACCATTGGTAGGTGATGCTATTGGAAACAAGTATCGTAATGGAAGATAGGAAAAATGAAAGTGAAGCGGAACGTAATGATAGCAGGTTAGGATGGATCGGCTTTATTTTTTGCTTAGTAATCGCCTTTATAGTTTTTCGGTATGTTATTGGTTTCATTGTTATTTCTGGGGATTCTATGAACCCGACACTAGAAAATGGAAATGTAGTATTATCAAGTAATCTCTTTTATACTGTGGATCGACATGATATTATTATTTATCGCGACCATAATGGATTTGATGTGGTCAAACGAGTAATCGGTTTACCTAATGATCGCATTATGATTCAGGATGGTTCGATAGTTGTAAATGGCGAGATGATGAACGAACCATATAGGGTGGGTGCTTCTAATGATATGGAAGAGGTAGTGGTTCCTAAGAATACTTATTTTGTAGTGGGAGATAATCGTACTCCTGGTGAAAGCTTAGATAGTAGGAGTAGTAATGTGGGACCGATCCATAAAAGCACTATCCAAGGAGAAGTAATAATTTCTCTTTTTCCATTTTCTATGGCATTGAATAAATAGTGCCGAATAGGAAAGGTTGAAGTGGTAAGTTAATTATCTATGCGGGAAACTAACGGAATAAGCTACTCCATTTACAATCTATTAAAAAATCCTCTAGCAAAATGGCTAAAGGATTTTTCTATTTATTTCTTTTTACGTTTACTTAATCTGCCAAGAATAAATGCACCTGCTGCAACCCCAAGTACTGTATTGGTTTTCTTGTTGAAAACTTGCTTCACCATTAAGTTCATGTTTTGAGGACGCTCTGCAAGACGACGCATGTAGTAACCATACCAATCATCTCCGAATGGAACATACGTACAGAAGTTGTAACCTTCTTTTGCTAATTCCAATTGCATGTCTTTACGGAAGCCGTAAAGCATTTGGAATTCAAACTTGTCCAATGGAATGTCGTTTTCTTTTACGAATTGCTTTACATGATTAATAATATGATGATCATGCGTTGCGATTGATGTAAATTTCCCACTTAATAAGTGATATTCGATTAATTTAAGAAAGTTCTGATCAATATCTTTCTTATCCTGGAATGCAACAGTTTCAGGCTCTTTGTAAGCACCTTTCACTATACGTAGGCGATAATCCTTATATTTTTCAATGTATTTAACGGACTCAAAAAAGTATGCTTGGATAACTGTACCAATGTTATCAAAATCTGTAGAAAGCTCATCAATTAGGTCAAAGGAAGGCTTTAAGTGACCATAGTCCTCCATGTCAAAGTTAATGAAAATATCATACTCATTTGCTTTTGATACAATATCTACTAGATTTTGTTTGCAAAATTCATAATCAATATCCAGTCCAAGCTGAGTAGGCTTTAATGAAATATGTGCATCCACTTCATTTACTCGGATAGCTTCAATCACTTCCAGAATCTGATTCTTCGCTTTTAATGCTTCTTCTTTTTCTGTAACAAATTCTCCTAAGTTATCAATTGTTGCGGAGATGCCATGACGGTTTAATTCCTTTACACTTTGAATCATTTCTTCAATATTGGTACCGGCTACAACGGACTGAGCACCTAATTTTAAACCATATTTTTTTGCGGCATTGTTTAAAAATTGATTTTGTGACATCCCGATGAAGAAATCCTTTAAATTCATCATGCATACCTCATTTACTATTTTTCTTTTATTATATCGGATAATAGGGTTTTCTGTCACTTCTTGTGAGATATTGCGTGCAATATATTGCTGAGGGGGTGGGCGCATATGGTGTTGAAAAGGGAGTATCTAATTCAGGGATGGGCGCATCTGATAACGAGAAGGGAGCATCATATTTAAAATAGGACCTATCTGAAAATGAGAAGGTAGCATCAAATACGAAATAGGGCTCATCTAATAATGAGAAGGGAGCATCAAATGCGAGAATGGTTGCATCTGATAACGAAAAGGGAGCATCAAATACGAAATTGGTCGCATCTGAAAATGAAAAGGGCGCATCATACTCAACTCTACCAGCACCTAATACAGAGGAAAGTTGAGAAATGCATATCTAGTTCTATTTAAGATTAAATGGTAAATTAGTAGATAGAGTTTACTATTACATCCAAAGGGGTTTGTACATACCATGTCTTCAAAAGATTATTATTCACTTATTGAAGCTACTATTGTTGCGGTTTTAGGTGGTTCATTGTTTTATTTGGTAAACGCGCCACTTCCATGGGTATTAGGATCCTTGACATTTGTGATGCTATGGCAAGGTCTTACAAAACGGACTTTATGTATTCCCAATTCTATACGAGATACAGGTTTTATTATTCTAGGAGTATACTTTGGCTTATATTTCACAAAGCAAACACTACTAACGGTAATTCCCTACCTTCTCCCATACATGGTTGCTACCAGTATATTAATCATAGCTTGTATAATTCTTGGTACACTAGTAACAAAATGGATTCATGTTGATAAGGTAACTAGTGTTTTCTCCTGTATTCCTGGAGGGCTTTCGGAAATGGCTATTGCCAGCGAGTCATTAAAGGCAAATCCTTCTTTAGTCGTCATTTTTCAGACTATCCGATTGATTACGGTATTATTTACTATTCCCCCATTTATGGTATATTTTCTTGGTAATATCGGTGGTGGGAGTTTCCAACGTGTAACAGGGGATATGATATTAGGCATTGGATGGAGTAGTTATTTATGGTTCCTGATTCCGATTGCCGCTGCCATTTTTTTAAGAAAGAAAATACCAGCTGGAATTATCATTGGTGCCCTTGGTGTTACGGCCATTATGAATATTAGTCCGATTGATTTAAATTCGGTGCCATCAATTGTCATGAATGCTGGCCAGGTAGCAGTTGGCGCAAGCTTAGGGAAAAATATCTTATTTGACCATTTGAAAATTGGTGGTAAATATACGTTTGTATATTTTGGTCTTTCTGTTACGATTATTACTATTTCATTTGGATTAGGGATATTACTTGCTGCCTTTACTTCGCTAGATTATGCAACAGCTATGCTCGGAATTGCACCTGGAGGGTTCTTTGAAATGGTGTTAACCGCTTATAATGTAGGTGGAGATCCAGCTGTTGTAAGTGCCCTACAGATAACTAGAATACTAATAATTGTACTTCTAGTACCTATATCGCTTAAGTGGTGGTTTACTAGAAAAGTAGGTGTGAAAGAGAGAACGGAATAAATATCTCGGTAGTTTAATAAGCGATTAAAAATATATTCAGAACTTCCATAAAGGGGGAGTTCTTTTTTTGTTAACAACTTTCATACAGCAAACAATATAAACTAAAAATTATTTACAATTGAAAATAAATGTATTATTATGAACAGTATGAAATAAATAAACAGCATATTAAAACTTTTCTATTTGTTAGCGGTAAAACCATCTTAGGGAGACATCAACAATGACAATGACTCTATTTTAATGATGGTTTTTTATCTGAAATAGGCGAGAAAACCCCCATCTTCAAGGAATGAGAAGGGTAAAGCCCAATGAGTAAGTGGGGGATGAATCCTCTTCGGACAAGGGATGGCTTACTTGCCATCTCGTTTGTCCGACTGTTCGAGTGCGTGTTGATGAGATAAATAATAGCTTAGGTACGAGTGGTAAAACCTTTTTTCTATAAAGTAATCCATTCGTTTCCATCCAACATAATGAAGGAGGTGGAAAATTAATGGTTGTGAAAAAAGCCTACAAGTTCCGAATCTATCCAAGTAAAAAGCAAATGGAACTGATTAACAAAACAATTGGATGTTCTCGCTTTGTTTACAACTATTTTGTTGGAAAACAAAAAGGGAAAGATGCTTATTGGTACATCGTCAATGAAATGGTGCAGAACGGTCAACTGACTGAAAATAATTGGAAAGGTGAGTTTTTCAATAAAAACCAATCCATTAAGGCAGTTCGTGAATTAAAGAAACACT
>NZ_JBCPXV010000033.1:0-42411 GCF_039581225.1 Ornithinibacillus proteolyticus
TCTTTAGAATCAGTGCGTGGATGTGGTGCGTAAGGGAAAACCATTCAGTGGGCCTTTAAGGCCAAGGCCGGTAAAAGAGGCTTCAAGCCGCAGAGCAAACCACCAGTTCACACTGGTGGTTTTGATTTATTTCGTCGGATAATGCGCGGATGGCATAAAAAAAGGAAAAATAATCATATTCTTGTGGCATTAAATTGATTACATGTATAATAGATATAGTAGTATACAATTTAACTACATTCGAGATGTAGATATATAAAAATCTAAGCGAACGGTATGAGGTGATACAAGTGACAAATGTTGAACAGGAGACAAAGATGGTCATTATAACTGGAATGTCTGGTGCCGGTAAAACCGTCGCTATTCAGAGCTTTGAAGATTTAGGCTATTACTGTGTAGACAATCTCCCACCGGCCTTACTACCAAAATTTCTTGAATTAATGCGGGATTCAACCAACAATATTCATAAAGTTGCCCTAGTAATGGACCTTCGTGGCCGAGAATTTTTTGATTCCTTATTCGAAGCACTCGACCTGCTAAGTGATGAAGAGTGGCTAGATGAACATATTTTATTCCTTGATGCAAAAGATCAGCAGCTCGTTACACGATATAAAGAAACTCGACGCTCCCATCCTTTAGCATTTGGTGATTTACCATTAAAAGGTATTGAGCAAGAACGTCAAATTCTTGACGAGATGCGAGGCCGTGCACATCGTGTGATTGATACATCTAATTTAAAGCCACGACAATTACGGGAGAAAATCCTTAATTACTATGCTGAAGAAAAGCAGGAAATTTTTTCTGTCAATATGGTATCCTTTGGCTTTAAATATGGAATTCCAATTGACGCTGATCTAGTGTTTGATGTGCGTTTTCTTCCAAATCCACATTATGTCGCCCACTTACAGCCTTTAACAGGATTAAATCAGGATGTATCCTCCTATGTGTTCAAATGGTCGGAAACACAGAAATTCCAGGAAAAAGTGTTGGATTTATTACAATTCATGCTTCCACAGTATAAGAAGGAAGGTAAATCTCAGCTTGTTGTAGGTATTGGGTGTACAGGTGGCCAACATCGATCTGTAGCACTAGCAGAGTATTTCGCAAAGAAATTAGCAGCTAACTATATTACACATGTCACACATCGAGACATTGAGAAGAGAAAGGGCCATTAAATAATGACAGAACAGAAGCTACCACGGATTGTGGTGATTGGCGGAGGAACTGGGATGCCAGTTCTTTTGCGTGGACTAAAAAGCCTCCCTATAAAATTAACTGCATTAGTTACGGTTGCCGATGATGGTGGAAGTACCGGAAGAATTAGAAATGATATGGCCATTCCCGCACCTGGTGATATTCGCAATGTTATCGCAGCAATGTCAGAAGTCGAGCCAATGTTAATTCAACTTTTCCAGCATCGCTTTGTGAATGGAAATGATTTATCTGGCCACTCTATGGGAAATCTCCTATTAGCTGCGATGACATCCATCACCGGGGATTTTTATACTGGAATAAAAGAGATTTCTAGAGTGTTAAATGTGAAGGGGAAAATCTACCCGATTTCCAATGAAAACATTAAACTTTGTGCGGAAATGAAAGATGGAACCATTGTGGAAGGGGAATCTAATATCCCTACATCTGGTAAACAAATTAAGCGAGTGTTCCTAAATCCGGAAGATGTAACACCACTTCCAAATGCAATTAAAGCAATTGAAACTGCTGATTTAATCGTCATTTCACCGGGAAGTTTATATACTAGTATCATGCCCAATTTAATTATTCCGCATATTGGTGAGGCATTACAGCATGCAAAGGCTAAAATCGTCTATGTCTGTAATGTGATGACTCAGTATGGCGAGACGACAGGTTTCTCAGCAAGTGATCATGTACAAGCCATTACCGATCATGTTGGCAAGCATGTCATTGATGCGGTCGTGGTAAATAGAAAGCAGATTGATCCAAAGATTCGTAATGTCTATGCTGGAGAAAAAGCAGAGCCAGTAGAATATGATATTGAACGATTATTGGATATGGGATTAGAGATAATAGATGGCGATATCATTGATTATTCCAAAGGTACGATTCGTCACGATACAAAAAAAATTGCTACTCTATTGTATTCATTAATAAAAAAATAAGGTAAAGGAGGGAGTAGAATGTCCTTTGCTTCTGAAATAAAAAAAGAGCTAACTGCTACAGAGATTGAGGATTGTTGTTCTTATGCAGAGCTAGCGGCACTTATTCGGATGAACGGTACCGTGTCCTTGTCCAATTTTAGGTACACATTAGATGTACAAACAGAAAATGCCGCAATTGCTAGACGTATCTATACATTAATTAAAGCAAGCTTCTCACCGATACCGGTGGAGCTTTTAGTACGTAAGAAGATGAAGCTTAAGAAGAATAATGTGTACATTGTTCGTCTTAAGGAAGACGTCCATGAAATGCTTACAGAATTAGGCATTATGAAGGATTCTTATACATTTGTACGAGACATATCGCCCCAATACTTAGAAAAAGATTGCTGCAAGAGAGCCTATTTACGAGGGGCATTTCTAGCAGGGGGATCGATTAATAATCCAGAGACCTCTTCTTACCATCTAGAAATTTCCAACACGAGCGAAGAACATAATGATGCGTTATGTGAACTACTAAATTCCTTTGGCTTACGTGCAAGGGTGTTGGAGCGTAAAAAGGGATTTATTGTTTATATGAAGGAAGCGGAAAAGATTACCGAGTTCTTAAGTATTATTGGAGCAAACAATGCCCTATTTAAGTTTGAGGATGTACGTATTGTAAGAGATATGCGTAACTCCGTAAATAGACTAGTGAACTGTGAAACGGCTAATTTAAATAAAACGATTGGTGCTGCTTTCAGGCAAATTGAGAATATTAAATTGATCGAGAGAACGGTAGGACTTGAAGCATTACCTGAAAAGCTACGCGAGGTTGCGTTGTTACGAGTTCAACATGAGGACGTATCGTTAAAAGAATTAGGGGAATTAGTTTCTAGTGGTAAAATTTCAAAGTCAGGTATTAATCACCGACTTAAGAAAATAGATGAATTTGCAGAAAAAATCAAACAAGGCGAAATTTTGTCTTAACTTAATTGTCATTTTGGATATTCATGATATAATAAAATATCATGAATATTTTTTTAATTATACATCGTGTTGTTTGCGCTTACTTTGGGGGAGGATGAGGATATATGGTGGAGAGAGTTGTTACAGTTGAGCTTGAATCGGGGTTACAGGCTAGACCTGCTGCACAATTTGTGCAAGAAGCAAATCGCTATTCCGCGCAATTATTTTTGGAAAAAGAGGGCAAACGAGTAAATGCAAAGAGTATCATGGGGCTAATGAGTTTAGCGATTACAACTGGTGAATCGATTAAATTAATAGCAGATGGATCAGATGAGGAAGTGGCATTGAATCATTTGGTATCTTTTGTTAGCAAGAAATAAATTCCTTTACGTAGTTAAGTATGTGAAATAGATAACATTATAGACAGCAAAAAAGAGAGGGTGAATCCATTAGGACTGCCCTCTCTTATTACTATACTATTCTGGTTTACGCTCTAACACTTTATCAATTAAACCATATTCAACAGCACCTGCAGCTGTCATGAAGTTATCACGCTCTGTATCACGGTTAATTACTTCAATTGGCTGACCAGTACGTTCAGATAGAATTTTGTTTAAGTTTTCTCTCATTTGAATGATGCGTTTTGCATGAATTTCAATGTCAGTAGCTTGACCTTGTGTACCACCTAGTGGTTGGTGAATCATTACTTCACTATTAGGTAAAGCATATCGCTTACCTTTTGCACCAGCTGCTAATAGGAAAGCACCCATAGATGCAGCCATTCCAGTACAAATAGTAGATACATCAGATTTAATAAATTGCATGGTATCATAGATTGCCATACCAGCAGTGATGGATCCACCTGGTGAGTTAATGTATAGGGAAATATCTTTTCCAGGATCTTCAGCTTCTAAGAATAATAATTGAGCAACGATAGAGTTTGCTACATTATCATCAATTGCACTTCCTAACATAATGATTCTGTCTTTTAATAAACGGGAATAAATATCATATGCGCGTTCACCACGATTTGTTTGTTCAATAACTGTAGGTATTAAGTTCATTGGAATTCCTCCTTTAATCTTTTCCTATGGATATATCCAATCCTTGGATAATTTTATCATATAACAATGGTCAATTAAGGTCAAACAAAAACGTTCGACTAATATTTCATCTTGTTTATATTGACAAAAGCACATTTTCCATCATGCCCGTCAGATGAACGAATTAAACCATTTTCAACTAAAAATACTTGTTAATTAAGTCTACAGACGTTATAATAGCCTATGTGTTCGTTTTTTGATTAACTAAATCCTTATGCGCCCATAGCTCAGCTGGATAGAGCACTGGTTTCCGGTACCAGGTTTGCCGGGGGTTCGAATCCCTCTGGGCGCGTCTTTAAAGTCAATAGTGGCAAGGGTGTGAGAGTTTCTTATCCCTTGCCACTTTTATGTCTTTCTAACAGTTTTCTAACTTGTGGATTTTGAAATAATTGTTTAGTTATTTTTTGATTATCTTTATATTATTTTAGGTTAATTTCCCTCTCAAAGAGAATTTTGGATACTAGTAACTGCAATTTCTTGTATGCCTGGAACAACGTGAGAATAAGTATCTAGTGTTGTTTGAATGGATCTATGTCCTAATCTTTCTTGTACCACTTTCGGAAGTACGCCATTTCTTAATAATAGGGTAGCATGAGTATGACGTAATCCATGAAAGCTTATTTTTTAACCCCACTTTTTTCGATTGTCCGATTGAAAACAGTTCTTAAATAAGTTTGCTTAATTACCTCACCAGTCGATGTACAACTTACTAAGTTATTAATAGTCTGGTCCACATTTCATTTTATCTTTTTCTTGTTGCCTTTTATGATTTTTTAATAGTTCAATAGTATCATCGTCGATACCGATAGTTTAATAGCTAGTGGATGTTTTTTAGCTGAGAAGATAGGTTCCAATCTCCTGTAGCATCCTTTTTGAGTTGTTGGTTAACTGATATCTTTTTCTTATCAAAATCTACATGAGACCACCTTAAATCCAGTATTTCACAACTACGCATTTCAGTTTGCTAAAGCAAGAATGCTTGTAATGTATGATTTTTACTTTTGAGGTTATTCATGAAAGCTTGTACTTCTTCCCCTGACCAATATTCAATTTCCTTTCTATCTACATTAGGAGCTACTTTATCCTCCATGATTCCTTCTTTGATACCATTTTCCTTGTTTTAATGCACTAGATAGAAGTCTACTATAGCATTCTCAGTTCATACATTAACAGGATTGGTCGATAATTAAAATCTAATGTAGATTTAAGCTTAGATGAAAGACTAGTTGTACCACACGTTGAATATCCAACTGATGTATTAGTCTTAACAACATTAAAAGCTGAGAAAAATAGGAACTTTCTTGTAAAAGCAGAAGCATTACTATCTAGCTTTCGTTTTGATAGCTGGTATGATACGAGGATTTCAAGATTAAACTGTAATCTAGATTCGAACAAAATGAAAATCGCGAAATCATGTTAAAAGTTGTTGGAAATATTACAGAAGCCCAGGTTAAGACGATAAAAGATGATGGGGTATCCCAAGCGATAGTTGCGAAAGTTGGAGTTGCAACAATAGGGAATGTAGAAGTTCCTAACCCTAGCACCGTACAGAACCTTTATAGAAGTAGATCAACCTGTAAGTGAGTTTATTTTCCGCATGCAAAGAATGGAGAGTGAAACCACTGAATAAGAAAAGTTGCTTATGTGATTCGTGCTATAAAAAAGCATTATAGCTTACAAGAGTGGGGCGATATTATGAGGTTACAAGCTATTCCTCTAAAGGGAAATACATTAAATGTCGATATAAAAGATGATAAGCCATTCGTCGTTGTCTATTGTCAAGGAGAGGCGAAAATAACGTATTTACCTGAACATGGTGAGACAAAGGTACCCATCAAGGGAGGGTGAATCGAATTAAGTTTGATGAGGGGGAAGAGTTTTGAAGTTTTTTTACATTTTAACTAATACTACATTCATAATTTTATTTGGGCTGATTATATATGAAAAAGCAAGATTGAATGAATTCAATATATATATGATTTTAGCAATGATAGTCATAATGATAATGATTAATATTTTTCTCTTTGTTTTTATATTTATAATGGACAAGTTATTTAATTACCTAATAAAAAAATATGAAGAGAGAAAAATGAAAAATTATAGCTTGTTTGAATGGATGGGAGAACATACTTGGATTGATTTATATAATAAACTATCTAACATTAAAGAATTTAATAGAAAAGATATCATTGGAAATTTTGGGAAAATAAAAGAAGAGATAACAAATAATTTTGATAGCAAAGAAAAATTAAGTGCTTTAAAAATTTTTTTAGAAATCCGTGTTGAAAGCCCAAGACTAACTACTTTAACAACTGTAACAAATACTATGCTACTCTCAGTAATTACTACTTCACTGATAAGTTACTTAAACGGTATATTATCATTAGATACAAAAGCCACATTTTATATTTTAACTTTTGTAGTTGTTTTTTCGGTTCTTATTTTTGCTTTAAGTTTCTTTAGTAAAGAGATTGATAAGTATAAACTCCTTTTAAAATTAGTAAACGAGTGTATTGAGAACGAAAGCTTTAGGAATCAACAAGATATTCTAGGGAACCTAGTAGAAGATGATATTATATGATTATAACCAATAATAGCAGGCTAGATAAAGTTACAAATACACAAAGGTTCAATCTATAGTGAAGAGGGGGAAGAGTTTTTGAGTCTTGGTGAAATTATAACAATAGCTATATTAATCGTCGGATTCATTGTTATCGGGGTTATAAAAAAGACTCCAGAATATCTATTAAACTTGAAATTAGAGGATTTTAAAAGCGATTTACAAAAAGAAGTAGAAAGATTAAGAGTTTCCGAGGAAAACTTGCACATAAGAAAAATAGAAAAGTTTTCTCAATTCACTGAAATGCTAAATATAGCTATGTTAAGTGTAAAAGGTAATAAGAATCCAGTACAAACCGCGACAGCATTGGAAAAGGCAATGAATACATTTACAAAGGATTTAATGTTTTTTGCAGGAGAAAAGACGCTTAAAAAGTTTGTAGAGTATCGCAGGTATTCTCAAATAGTACAGGTAGGCGGAATAAATGAACAAGCTAAGTATCAGTTTATTATCGCTGAATTATTATTGGAAATGAGAAAGGATTTGGGATACAAAAATGAAAGTATTTCAGTAGATGATTACATGTATATCATAGTAAATGATTGGGATAAACATAAAGATGACTACCACGAACGTGCTAAGAGGGCAACAAAAATAATATGATTTGGACTTGTCTAGACACCGCATCCGTAGAAAAATGAAGGGCGAAAGTTTCAAATTATCACTTTCAGAGATCTAAAGAAATTTAATAATAAGTTTTTAAAATAAAGTATATGCTTATAAAAGGAGGTAAATTTATATGAATGTTCTATTTAAGAGAATACTAGATGGGTATGATGAATTCTACAAAAATGCGAAGAAGTGCTGCTGAAATAGAAGCCATGAACAGCAGGGAACAAAGGAAATACCAACGCTGGAAAGAGTTCTTTGATAAAGTTAAAACGGTTGAAATGCTAGTAGATTATCTAAAACGGACAGCAAAAAAATAATACTAGATTGCATGATGGAAGGCATGAGCTATCGTTCTATTGCAGTTCACTTAGGAGTTAATCGTAATAAGATACGAGCAATGAAAGACGATATGTTGTGCCAATTGTGCCAAAGATGTTAGTTCTTGCTAGAGTTGATTGAGGAGAAAAAGAAGTTTAAAATGGAAGACAAGACGGCTAGGTCAATATTCCTGCCGGAATACATCCTTTCTAAAGCCACTGAACAATTGGTTTGATGGGTTTTTATTATCAGAATAGAAGGAAAATACCCTCATTCTGTCGAATGTTGAAGACAGAAGGGAGGGATATTTGATGGCAAATAAATCTAGATCTGAAATCATTTCTGACATTGTTCAGACAATGATTAAGTCGAGTGCTGAAAAAGGACCTGTTATGAGTAAGGAAGAGATAGCTGAAGCTTATAACTATCTTTCGAAAAAAATATTTGGTAACTAAGGCACCCATTGGGTGCTTTTTTTAGTTGAAGCAGGAAAATCCTTCCTTTTTGTCGAATGATGTAGGCAGAAGGGGGGTGCGTTACTTATGAACTATAAATATTCTAAAGAACAACTAAATCAAGGTGATGTTGTGAGTGTTCAGTTAGACAAACAAGCAAATGTTCTTTTGCTAGATCCATTAAATTATTCAAAATTTAGAAATGGGAAACAGTACAAATACTATGGTGGTTTAGCAAAAGTGTCACCAGCAAGAATTACAGTTCCCTATACAGGAACTTGGTACATTGTGATTAACCTAGGTGGAGCAAATGGTACAGTAAGATACTCTGTTGAAATTCTATAAGAATCCTTGAGGTGACATATTAATGAATTTGTATTTGATAAGGTATTCTAATGACAAGTATGTTGTAGAAGCTCAGACAAGTCAAGAAGCAATTGGAGCTTGGATAGACGAGAAAAATAGAGAAGAAAAAGAGGTCTATGAATCTATAAGAGTGTTTAGGCCGAATAACTATAGTATAGAGTTAATTGGTACTTATCATGGAATAATTAAGGCATCCGAATAACGGGTGCTTTTTTCTTTGCTCCAAAACACACTCAATAAAGTTGGAGGTGGGTGAGAATGTAAATGGCCGACAAAAAAGAATTAGCTTACCAAGATTATTTAAAAAGCATGAAATACAATACAAAGAGATCGCTGAAAAACATAGTGTATATCTGAACACAGTTATATCATGTAAAACTCTTATAAGTGGTCTCGTGATGGTGTGGATACAAAACAAGAAAGTGTGCACACAAAAAGATGAGGCGCACCTAAAGGAAATAGGAACGCAAAAGGAAATAAAGGTGGTTCTGCTCCGAAAGGTAATCAAAACGCAGTCACCCATGGTCTTTTCTCTAAATACATCCCACAAGAGACATTAGAACTCATGGGAATGTTAGAAGAAAATAGCGCTACTGATTTAATGTGGGACCAGATCATGATACAGTATGCTGCTATTATTCGGGCTCAACAAATTATGCATGTTGAGTCTAAAGAAGAAATGATTAAGGAATTGAAGAAAGCTAAATATGAGTTTCATGAGATACCGGATGAAGACGGTGTTAAGTTAGAGAAAAACACGATTGAAGAAGAATACAGTTCTAGTTTGCATGGGATAGGCATGCTACTTTCTTAACAGCACAGTCCAGGGCAATGTCTGAATTACGTAATCTTATTAAGCAGTTTAATGACCTAGCGCAAGATGATGACGAACGTAAGCTCAAATTACAACTTATGCAGGCTAATATTAAAAATGGCTGAGGCAGAAGTTGAAAAGTTATCCAAAGAGAACACATATGATGAAACAGAAGAAATCGTCATTGTCGATGAGTGGAGCGATAATGATGAGGAAGAAAAAATAGTGTTTAACGTCCAGTAGAATGTTAATCCACATTTTAAAGACGTATGGACCTCAACTAAGCCTTACAACATCCTAAAGGGTGGGGGTAATTCATTCAAATCATCCGTTATTGCTCTTAAACTAGTATTTATGATGATTATGTACATCATAAAAGGTGTATTCGTAAAGTTTCCATTCGGGGTGAGGAGAGAATATGAATAACACTATCAATAATTACTCCAGTTAATAAGATAGCTTACTTTAATTATCTATTTTACCCTGTAAAATAATCGAGTCAAATAGCCAAAAAATGATTGCGGCTGATCCACTAATAATATAGTAGTTAGTTAAAATATTTGGATTAGCAAATGGATTATCGACTTCGTTCATTAAAAAGATAACAATAGCAGAGGCTACCAGTGCGCCTACAACATAAACTAGTAAGTACGGGATATATAACTTTTTGGGTTTCAGGCTTAGCAGGATCTGGATTGTAGAAGCAAACAGTAGGTAACAAAAGAAAAAAATTATAGCATAAAAAATTGCATATTGATAACTAAAATCATCAAAGAGTAATATAGCTATAATTATACCTAGAGTCATAGATGACAGAAGAGAACAAAGAATCGAGAGAGAGATAACTAGATTAAGATCGAGATCTTTTAATTTTTTCATAACATCACACCCTATCCCTATCATTCTATAACTATTATATCGGAAGCAATTCTTATTTTAAATAGATGAAATTATTAGGTAAGGTATGAAGGTAAGTATATAAATAACAAACAATAAAGCGGATACTTTTGTGTATTTTGATTCAAATAGATTACGTAAACCATGATTAAAAATCCCTAAAATGAAAACGCAAAAGCATAAGCCTAAAGCACTCATAGACACAATAAATAATAGTTGTTCCATCAGATGCCCCCTTTTCTAACTTATTGTTAACTTAATCTTAGCAAGAGGGAGTTCGTATACAAAATCGAATTATATAACAAATAATGAAATGGTGTGACAGTATTGTCACTTCATCTGATTCAGTTTATACTAACCCACCCCGGTTTCCGGTACCAGGTTTGCCGAGAGTTCGAATCCCTTTTAATCGCGTAATAAAAGCAAGGGATTAAGTTATCCCCCTTGCCCTATTTGAGTAAAATAAAGTTTGCAAACCTCTTAACTACATACCTAAACATAAGCTATCCCCATCTAAATGCAACTTACTCTGATACATTTCTAGTCTTCTAAGTGCAAAATCAAATTCCACATTAAAAATGGTTATAATATCCGTTACAGTAGGTGTGTGTATGTTTTCCAGCATAAAGGTTGGAACGCAAAAGTGATAAGCAAAATGGTTCGCTTGCCATTCTTGAAGGTCCTTAAAGGATTTTTTCATGGTCAGCTGGTTACCGAAATGCCTTAAATAATGACAGATTTCATGCCCGAATAATTGCCATTGTTTTTGTTTAGTATCATATTGGAGAATAATGTTATTACCATATCTATAGGTAGAAGAACTGTAATAAAGATTAATCCCAAGTTTACTGGCTATTTCTTCTATATCTAATTGTTCAGGATGACTAATGGATAAATTATGGTATAAGTTGAAAACATAATCTTCTAAATGTGTATACATTTCATTCCCCCTATGTCGAATAACGCGAATGTGTGTTCTGTTTCGTGGTAAAAGATTAGGCGTGCAAGTTGCACCCCTTTACAAGTCCATGTATGAAATTAATGTTTATCTTTTTAGTAAGTGATATTATTCAAAAATATGATTCTAAAGCGAACTAATCTACCTTATTTCTTACTTAATTTAAATTTTATAAATTCATATACCTCTTCTAATTGTTCTGGTGTCATATTGGCAAGGTCATTAAACATCAAATCCGCATCATGGAATTCGCTAGTAATCTTATCGATGATTCTAAACTTCTGAAGCTCTTCAGGGTCCGGATTAGAATAAAGCAAATCCGAACTACTGATTTTTTTCTCAGGTGCAAACCCAGCCATTATGAAGAGGTTATCCAAATTTAAGTCTAGCTTTTCAGCTAATACTCTTAATGTGGGTTTAGAAGGATTGTGTTCACCACGTTCAATTTTACTTAAATGAGAGAAACTAATACCCGTCTTTTCGGATAGAGCACGTAAAGACATTCTGTTATGTTCTTTACGATAATTCCGCAAAAACTCTCCAATTTTATTATTATCTACCATACGTATCACCACTGGTTCCTCGACTTATTTGTTATTGTATCGCAAAACAACACAAAAATAAAGAATTATCTATTTTGTGTTGACATTTAACACATAATAGCTTATTCTTAGTGTCAAGGTGCAACACGTAGAGACACCCATTTCTAAAAAGAGGTCATACGATGCCAATTTATAATAGGCTTTTACAGCTTCCAAAGAGGAAAATGTGTCGGAACCCAACGTGGGGGGAGTATATTTTGAACACTAAGTCGATGCAAAATAGTTAGCAACTCTCTAATAATCAATGGAGAGTATTTTTATAATGGTTATGTGTCATAAGACGACACAAAAGTATACCATCTATCATAGTACACATACGATGAATGTTTGATAGATTTTCGAAGGAGGGATCGATAGAAAAGAAATATCAATTATGATTTTATTACTAACCATTATGTTAATAATTTATCTCAACCTTTACAAAAAGGCTGGAAAGGGAGAACTGGAGGAGATGATATGAGATTACAAGATATTCCTATTAAGAGAGGTGTATTAACCATTGACATCAGTGAAAGTCAGAGGCCATTTGTAGTTGTCTATAGTCAAGGAAAGGCTAGGATTACTAATTTACCTGAACATGGTGAGACAAAGGTTGTTACACATCAAGGGAAGGTAAAGCGAATTAAGTTTGATGAAGGGGAAGAATTTTAAATAAAGCAAGCTGAAAAATAGATTCTTTGGATCTTGCTAGAGTTAATACGGCGAATAAATCGTTCTACCAGTAAGCTGGAGGACACTGAATGTTAGCTACGGCTAATGTTTAGTGGCCTCTTTTTTGTTTAATTCATATGAAGCGTTTGGAGGAGATTAGATGGGTGAAAAAACAAAGGATAATTGGGCAGATAAGTTAATTTTAGAATATGAACAAAGTAAGCAAGAGCTATACAAAATGAAAAACAATCTAGGCGATTCATTGCTTGATCAGTTAGATAAGACACAAATAAATAGCATGATTGAAACGGTTCAAGAAGCAATTGAGTGGATGTCTACCGGTCGAGAGCCAAATAAAATACGCGGAGTTGATAAAAAGGCAGCTTATCAACGTATAGCAATAGAGGATATGGACATGTTTCCATCACTGGAGATTATTCCTGAAGAACGGAAATTAGATGAGAAGGAAAAAAGTACGATTCTCAATATACTAGCAGAGATGACACCGAGACAGAGGCAATGCTTTCTATTGCATACGGTCTATGCGCAATCATTCGCGGAAATAGCTCAGGAATTAAATATTGGAAGAAGTACAGTCCAAAAGCATATAGAACGTGCGAAGAGCAAGATTAGTCGTGCAAATGTCGTATGAAGTTCTTAATAAGTGAAGGGAGCTTTTTCAAATGGAGCTCCTGGATTAAGTAGACGATACACAAAGCATATGGAACGTGCGAAGAGCAAGATTAGTCGTGCAAATGTCGTATGAAGTTCTTAATAAGTGAAGGGAGCTTTTTCAAATGGATCTCTTGGATTAAGTAGACGATACACAAAGCATATGGAGCGTGCGAAGAGCAAGATTAGTCGTGCAAATGTCGTATGAAGTTCTTAATAAGTGAAAGGAGCTTTTTCAAATGAAGCTCCTGGATTAACTAGACGATATACAAAGCATATGGAACGTGCGAAGAGCAAGATTAGTCGTGCAAATGTCGTATGAAGTTCTTGATTAGTGAAGGGAGCTTTTTCAAATGAAGCTCTTGGATTAACTAGACGATACACAAAGCATATGGAACGTGCGAAGAGCAAGATTAGTCGTGCAAATGTCGTATGAAGTTCTTAATAAGTGAAGGGAGCTTTTTCAAATGGATCTCTTGGATTAAGTAGACGATACACGCTCTATATATTTTTATCTGAGCGAGCGATTATCAAAGGCTCCTAAGCTTATTGGAGCCCTGTAATACGGTGGAATAGGAATTGTAGGGTAGGAGGATTGAATGGTTTAAGGGAGTTAGGGAAAGGAAAGCTGGATTTACTAGGCAAATCGGAGCCAAGTAATTCATGCAACCAAGTAATGTCAACATGATTCCTGAAATCTAAGTAGGAAATCAATTACTTCACGTTATGGTTGAAGTAAAAATGTATAGGAGGGGATATAATGGATCCAAAACGTGCAATGTTAGAAGGGAAGAATACGATTTTTCTTTTTCGTAAATTAAGTGAGGCAAATACAGAAGTAATTATGCTAAAGGATGGAACGATTAGGAAGTTAAGTGAGTAACCATGGATGAAACATTAATTCAATACTTTCTTACACAAGGACCATTTGCAGTTCTTTTTGTTTGGCTTTTTTATACAAGTAGAAAAGAGGCAAATGAAAGAGAGAAACAACTCTATCAAACAATTGATGATCAAAACGAAATATTAAAAGGATTTAGCACAAAGTATGACATTGTTATAACTAAGCTGGATGATATTGAAGAGCGTTTACCGCCACGGTAAGGGCTCTTTTTTATCGACTTCTGATGGGAGGTGATGGAGGGTGAAGGTTAACTGGTAAGTTAGATTTAGTAATCCAGTATTATGCCCAGCTTATTCTAGCAATCTTGTTACCCATTATCAGCTACTTAGGTATTAAATTTGAGGATTTAACTACATGGGTGATAATGGGGAATGTTCTTGCACAAGCAATCTCTAATCCATATGTATTGGCACTAGTATTGGTAAGTGTTTGGAATGCACTGATTGATCCGACAACCAAGGGCTTAAGTGATAGTGTACAAGCAAGAACATATCAAAAACCGAGAGATGATGTGTAATATTACGATACAAAAACTAACGGATTAAAAAAGTGGCTAGTCCAAATGGGCAAGTCACTTTTTTAATATAAAAAATAGTAGGAGGAGATTTTGTATGGCTAAAATCGCATTAGACGCAGGACATGGTATGAATACACCAGGGAAAAGAACTCCGGATGGTGAAAGGGAGTGGTATTTCAACAACAAAGTAGTAGTTGCAGCTACTAGGTATTTGAATGAGTATGAAAATGCCATTATTATTCGTTTAGATGACCCGACTGGGAACACCGATGTATCTTTAACAGCACGTACGAATAAGGCAAACAGTGAAGGTGCAGATATTTTGATATCGTATCATCACAACGCTAACACAGGTCAATGGGGTTCTTGGACTGGTACAGAAACCTATCATTATCCCGGTTCTTCTACCGGTCTTGCTTTAGCAAGAAAAATTCATCCAGCTATTGTTGGTGCCATGGGCTTACGAGATCGCGGTATTAAGTCGGAAAACTTCCATATGCTTCGTGCATCCAATATGCCAGCAATTCTAATTGAAGGTGGGTTTATGGATTCTACCATCGATATTGTCAAAATGCGTGATGATATCGTAATGGATCGAACAGGAAAGGCGCTAGCTGATGCCATTGCTTCTCATCTCGGATTAAGAAGGAAAGATAATGGAGGAACTAATACTTACACCGTACAGCCTGGTGACACATTGTGGAGTATTGCCCAAGCCCATAATATGACGGTACAACAATTAAAGGATTTAAACGGTCTGACAGGTGATACCATTTATCCAGGGCAGGTTCTGATTGTCAGTGGTGGGGTAGTTTACCACATTGTCCAATCTGGGGAAACATTATGGGGGATCGCACAACAGTATAATACTACAGTTGAAGCTATTAAAAGCTTGAATGGGATGACAAGTGATGTTATTCGTCCAGGCGACCGTTTGAGAGTCCGATGATTAAATAAATGAAAATAATCATAAACCCCAGCTGTGAAACGGAAACCAGCTGGGGTTTATGATTACGTGTTATAGACGGAATAAGAGGTATTCTTTAAAGAAGTGGTTAGCGTTACGTTTACTTATTAATAATATTATTAGCTAACTTCTATTCTTTAAAAAGTTTTACTATGTAATTCTTTTTAGCTTTTGATAATTCGCTCATTGCTTTGTTTAATTCTAAGTTTTTAATGGCAGATTTTTTTATGTATTCATCTTGTTTATTCTTAGCTTTTTGGATTTTAGTATTTGCACGTTCAATTTCTTTTTGTCTAGCTCGCACTGTACCAACGCTCTTGTTTTGTGCAATTATATCACTTGCTCGTCTTATTTTCTTTAATGCATCAACTTCTACTTTTATAGCTTTTGATTTTTGATATTCTAATTGCCCTATTTCCCTTTTTAATCGTTTGATTTTTAATAGGAGTAAGGAAAGGGTAGACATTCAATCACCTCTATTTTCGCCTTAAATAAATATAATCAACTTCAAATTAACTTGTAGAACGACATATTTCTCCGAAAAGAAGTAGGAGAAACATATAACGTTCTTTTTATACTAGATTTAAATTTTGAATTAGCAAATCTTAGTTTCTTGCACTTCATTGCAACACTATTTTCTACAATTTATTACAGAGTGTGGGCAACTAAATGTAGTTATCTAGGTTTAATTTTCATATGTAGTATGTTTTACTTTCCAATCTTCTAGTTTAATAAACACCTAAAAACCATAGCTTCCAAGTGTGATTATGCTTAAGAACAACCACTTAATCCAATTCCCAATTAATCCCTTCTTTCCTTCTAAATTCCCCTAAATTATATTAAAATTGCCCAAACTCTTTATTCTTTTGGTTATTTAAATCTTGTAGGATAACTACCAATCTTTCTTTTTCACTTAGATTAAGTTGATCATATCTATCCAGTTCCGATTTAATATAGTCAATAGTAGGGTTCGTGTTTTTTCTTTCTCTTATAAAATATGTAGTTATGGAACTTGATAACATCCCTATAATACCTATCCCAACTATCATGAGAAATACAGCCGTTAATCTTCCTATCGGTGTGCTAGGGGAAATATCGCCATATCCCACTGTTGAAGTTGTAACGATAGACCACCAAAGTCCGTCGGCATAGGATTCAATATTTGGCTCGAAGTTTGTCACTAGAATCGTTGAGGTAACAAGTATGAGTACAGAAGTAATAAGTACTTTGTCAAGACTGTTCGTTCGCAGGATATCTTGGATAACTTTGAAATGTTTCGTACTAAAGGAAAGTAGCCGGATTAAACGTAATAAACGAACCAATCTTGCAGTATGGAAAATACTATCTAGTGGTATGATAGCGATGATATCAAATGGGTTTGATTTAATGTAGCTCCATTTACTTGTTGAATGAATGAAACGAACCGTAACATCAATGAATAGAAGTAGCCAAACAATCCTATCAAGAATTCGCAATGATTCATTTGTGGAGTAAATATGACAGAAATGATTGCTAAAGTTGCTAAAACTATCTCATAAACTACAACAAATTTTGATTTTGGCATGATATCACTCTTTATCATATTTTATTGATAATAACAAGTTGGCAACTAGGTAATTTTGATTAGTTCTTTATACTTATGACCGCCTATTATTTTATCATTTTACTTTAGTAGATTTCTATATAAAAGATTTAAAAATTTCGTATTATGTCGGATTTTGATAAAAAATTATGTGCAATTCAGTTTTATTATAGTCTTGCTTCAACCTATTCTACATGATAAAATAAGAACAAATGTTCCTGTTGGGAGGCTTTGGCTATGGAGAAGCTGTTTCTACGTTCAATGGAAAACAAAGAGAAAATCATTATTTTCTATATGGATCGGCATAACAATGTTTCTAAACGGATTGTTCGGGTATTAAGTATGAACCAGGAATATCTGGTGGCTTATTGTTATTGGCGTAAGAAAATAAGAACCTTTAAACTGGACAATATATTATCTACTGGTCCAATTTCTAATCATGTAGGAGCATAATTTTTGGATTTATCGGTTTGTTTTGTATACTATGGTCTTAGAAATAGAAAAGTTAAATGTAGAAGGTGCCCTAATGGAAAAAGTCATATTTTACACGAAAGAAAACTGTTCTCTTTGTGATAACGCTGAAGCATTACTAGGGATGTTCCAACAGGATTATCATTTTGAAATTGAGAAGCGAGATATTTACACAAATGACGAATGGTTAGAAAACTATCATTTATCCATTCCAGTAATCGAAATAAATGGCGTTCAGTTGAATTGTGAACAGATTGACTACAATTCGGTTGAAACAACATTGCATGAGAATTTACAAAAGAAATAAGGATAATTTACAATCATATTGGTTGTATATTTTACGCATTATGATATGATAATAATGTACATAGGATTCTACTATGTGTATTTTTTTGGGATATGTGGGACACCATAAGAATGCGTGGGACATTTTTGTTCCCGATTCTAAAGGGGTAATGTCATGAAAGAACTATTCGACCTACAGAAAAAGCTCATACCTGACTTGTTAGAAGTAATGCAAACCAGATTCTCTCTGTTACGCACGGTAAACCTCTATCAACCTATTGGAAGAAGAGGTCTTGCGGAGAGTAGTCAATTAACGGAAAGACAGGTTCGAAGTGAAATTGATTTACTTTACGAACAGGGGTTATTAGAAGTTACGACAAAGGGTATGCTTGTTACGGAACAAGGTGAAAAGGTTCTAGAACAACTCAATCAATTTATGAGTGAAATAATGGGCTTAACTGTTTTAGAAAATCGAATTAGGGAAACATTACAAGTAGAGAATGTTGTTGTAGTTCCAGGAAACAGTGATGACGCAGAATGGGTTAAACAAGAGATGGGAAAAGCGTGTGTCTCCTATCTTAAAAAGATTATAACCCCCAATGCTACGATTGCTGTAACGGGTGGAACGACGATGGCTTCTGTTGCTAGTGTAATGACACCGTTCGAAGTAGAAAATAATTGCCTATTTGTACCAGCACGTGGTGGCATTGGCGAGAAAATGGAAAACCAAGCCAATACGATTGTGGCACAAATGTCCCGTAAAGCACAGGGAGATTATCGTTTACTTTATGTCCCAGATCCAATCAGTGACTCGTCCTATCAAAACATCATCCAAGAGCCTTCTATTATAGAAGTATTACAGCTTATCAAAAATGCTGATATTGTCTTACATGGGATTGGTGATGCATTGACGATGGCAGACCGCCGAAAGACACCACATGAATTGAGGGAAAAGCTAGTAGAGGAAAATGCAGTTAGTGAAGCATTTGGTTACTATTTTGATCAACAAGGCAATGTTGTTCACAAGGTGCGTACGGTTGGATTGCAGTTAGAGGATTTAGAGTCGATGAAACATGTCGTTACCGTTGCTGGTGGTAAATCGAAGGCTAAAGCAATCGAATCCTATTTCACGCATGGTACAAGCAATGTGCTCATTACAGATGAGGCAGCTGCGGAACAGATTTTAAGGGATACTTCCCTTTAAATAAATAATACTTATAGAATTTTAGGAGGAATATACAATGGCAGTAAAAGTTGGTATTAATGGTTTTGGTCGTATTGGACGTAACGTATTTCGTCAAGCACTAAAAAGAGACGATGTAGAAATCGTAGCAGTAAATGACTTAACAGATGCTAATATGCTTGCACATCTATTAAAATATGACTCAGTACATGGTGTATTAGAGCAAGAAGTATCCGTTAACGGTTCTAACATCGTTGTTGGTGGAAAAGAAATTAAAGTATTAGCTGAGCGTGACCCAGGCAATCTTCCATGGGGCGAGCTTGGTGTTGAAGTAGTAGTTGAATCTACTGGTCGCTTCGTTGATCGTGATTCTTCTCAAAAACATATCGATGCTGGTGCGAAAAAAGTAATCATCTCAGCTCCTGCGAAAAATGAAGATTTAACTATCGTAATGGGTGTTAACCAAGACCAATACGATCCAAGTCAGCACCATATCGTATCAAATGCTTCTTGTACAACAAACTGTTTAGCACCATTTGCAAAAGTGCTTAACGATAAATTCGGAATTAAACGTGGTCTAATGACAACTGTTCACGCATATACAAATGACCAACAAATTCTTGACTTACCACACAAAGATTATCGTCGTGCTCGTGCGGCAGCTGAAAACATTATTCCTACAACTACTGGTGCTGCAAAAGCAGTTTCTCTAGTATTACCAGAGTTACAAGGTAAATTAAATGGTATGGCTGTTCGTGTACCAGTTCCAGACGGTTCTATGGTAGACTTAGTAGCAGAAGTAGAAAAAGATGTTACTGCTGAAGAAGTGAACCAAGCGTTCAAAGAAGCAGCAGAAGGTGAACTTAAAGGAATCTTTGAATACAGTGAAGCTCCACTAGTATCTTCTGATATTGTTGGAAACACACATTCTTCTATCCTTGATGGTCTATCAACTATGGTAATGGAAGGAAACATGGTTAAAGTTCTTTCATGGTATGACAACGAAATGGGTTACTCAACTCGTGTTGTTGACCTAGTTGCTTTCATGGGACAAAAAGGACTATAAGTTAAATGGGCAAAAGGTGGAGGAATACATTCTCCTCCTTTTCTCATGTAATTTTAGTACGCTCTGAGTAAGAAACAAGGACTAGGGAAACCTACCAATTTTAAAGCTTACATATCTTTATCCCACACACTGACAACGTCCTGTTGTTCGTGGGAAGGAAATTACGTAATAAGCATATTCGTATAAAATTCCATACGAATAGGAGTCTTTTTAAGGAGGGAATCCAATGAATAAACTAACAGTAAAAGACCTTGATTTAAAAGGGAAAAAAGTTTTCTGCCGTGTAGATTTTAACGTACCTATGAAAGATGGAGAAGTAACAGATGATACACGCATTAAAGCTGCTTTACCAACCATTACCTATTTATCGGAGCAAGGTGCAAAAGTAATTTTAGCTAGTCATCTTGGTCGTCCTAAAGGTCAGGCTGTAGATGAACTACGTTTAGACGCAGTTGCGAAGCGTTTAAGTGATTTAATTGGAAAAGAAGTTGTAAAAACCGATTCTGTTTACGGATCTGAAGTAGATGAAGCTATTTCTGGATTACAAGATGGTGATTTATTGCTTCTTGAAAATGTGCGTTTTGAGGCTGGAGAAGAAAAAAATGATCCTGCGCTAGCTGAAGCTTTTGCAAATATGGCTGATGTTTATGTTAACGATGCTTTTGGAGCGGCACACCGCGCACATGCATCGACTGCAGGTATTGCTGAAAAGCTTACATCTGCTGCTGGTTTCCTGATGGAAAAAGAACTTTCTGTCTTAGGTAAAGCACTAGAGAATCCTGACCGTCCATTCACGGCAATTATTGGTGGGGCAAAGGTTAAGGATAAAATTGGCGTTATTGATAATCTATTAGATAAAGTAGATAATTTGATTGTCGGTGGAGGCCTAGCATACACCTTTGTTAAAGCACAAGGGCATGAAATAGGAAAATCCCTTCTTGAGGAAGACAAAATTGATTTAGCAAAAGAATTTATGAAAAAAGCGGAAGAAAAAGGCGTTAATTTTGTGTTACCTGAAGATGTAGTCGTTGCAGATGATTTCTCAGAGGAAGCTAATACAAAGATCGTATCCACATCTGAAATCCCTTCAGATTGGGAAGCACTTGATATTGGTCCGAAAACAAGAGAGAAGTATGCTCAACTTGTAAAAGATTCTAAACTAGTCATTTGGAACGGACCTATGGGTGTATTTGAATTAAATGTATTTGCTAATGGTACAAAAGCAGTGGCTGAGGCATTAGCAGAAACAGAAGGTTATACCGTTATTGGTGGTGGAGATTCTGCTGCAGCTGTTGAGAAGTTTGACTTAGCAGAGAAAATGGACCACGTATCAACTGGTGGTGGAGCATCCTTGGAATTTATGGAAGGTAAAGTTCTACCAGGTGTTGAAGCCCTTACGAATAAATAAGTTTCACAATTCTTTAATAGAGGTGATACCATGCGTAAAAGAGTAATTGCAGGTAACTGGAAAATGAATAAAACTCTTACGGAAGCAACACAGTTTGTGGATGAAGTTGTAAAATCTATTCCTGCTGATGAAAAAGTAGAAGCAATTGTATGTGCTCCTTTCCCACATCTTGCAACTTTAGTGGAAAAAACAAAAGGAACTAATCTTAAGATTAGTGCGCAAAACATGCATTTTGAAGAAAATGGCGCATTTACTGGTGAAGTAAGTCCGGTAATGTTAAAAGACTTAGGCGTTAGCCATGTCGTAATTGGTCACTCAGAACGTCGAGAGTATTTCGCTGAGACTGATGAAACAGTAAATAAAAAGACCCATGCTGCGTTTAACCATGGTCTAACTCCAATTGTTTGTGTAGGAGAAACATTAGAACAACGTGAAGCTAATGAAACAATGTCATTAGTAGAAACACAAGTTAAAAAGGCGCTAGAAGGCCTAACTAACGAACAAGTAGCACAAACTATCATTGCTTATGAACCAGTATGGGCAATTGGTACTGGCAAAACAGCATCCAATGAAGATGCTAATGAAGTATGTGCACACATTCGAAACGTAGTGAAATCACTAACAGATGAAGCAACTGCTGAAGCTATCGTAATCCAATATGGTGGAAGTGTTAAACCTTCTAACGTGGATGAATTATTAGCACAATCTGATATCGATGGTGCTTTAGTTGGTGGTGCAAGTTTAGAAGCTGATTCCTTTCTACAGCTTGTGGAGGCAGGTACAAAATGAGTCAAGATAAATTAGCTGCGTTAATTATCCTGGATGGATTTGCTATCCGTAATGAGGTAAAAGGTAACGCGGTAGAACAAGCTAATAAACCGAACTTTGACCGTTACTGGAATACGTATGCACATAATCAATTAAAGGCTAGTGGAGAAGCGGTTGGACTACCAGAAGGTCAGATGGGTAATTCTGAGGTTGGACATTTAAATATTGGTGCAGGACGTATCGTGTACCAAAGTCTTACCCGTGTCAATTTATCGATTCGTGAAGGTGATTTTTTCGAAAACGAAGCCTTTCTAAAATCAATCCGTCGCGCGAAAGAGAAGAATAAAGCACTACACATCTTTGGCTTATTATCTGATGGTGGTGTTCATAGCCATATTGATCACTTATTTGCATTACTGAAGCTAGCAAGTGATCAAGGTCTAGAAAAAGTGTATGTACATGCTTTCCTTGACGGTCGTGATGTTGGACCACAGACAGCAAAAGGTTATATTGAACAAACGGAACAAAAAATGAAGGAGCTAGGCGTAGGAAAAATTGCTACCGTTTCTGGACGTTATTATTCAATGGACCGCGATAAGCGCTGGGACCGTGTTAAAAAAGCATATGACGCTATGGTTTATGGTGAGGGACCTAGTTATAACCATCCACTTGAAGTGGTAGAAGACTCTTACCAAAATGGTATCTATGATGAGTTCGTGATTCCTTCTGTCATTAAAGATGCGAATGGTCAACCAGTTGGAAAGGTCGAGGATGAGGATTCTATTATCTTCTTTAACTTCCGTCCGGATAGAGCAATCCAAATATCCCGTACATTTGCTAACGAAGACTTCCGTGACTTTGACCGTGGACCAGGAGTTCCGAAAAACTTAGATTTTGTTATGCTTACCCAATTCAGTGAATCTATTGATGGATTTGTTGCCTACAAACCAACTAACTTAGATAATACAATTGGAGAAGTATTAGCACAAAATAACATGAAGCAGCTTCGTATTGCGGAAACAGAAAAATATCCACACGTTACCTTCTTCATGAGTGGTGGACGTGAACAAGAGTTTCCTGGAGAGAAGCGCATCCTAATTGATTCACCAAAAGTCGCAACATACGATTTAAAACCAGAGATGAGTGCTTATGAAGTAACCGATGCACTGCTAGAAGAATTAGACAATGGTGATGTAAATGCCATTATCTTAAATTTTGCTAACCCAGATATGGTTGGACATTCTGGTATGCTTGAACCTACAATTAAGGCAATCGAGACAGTAGATGAATGTCTAGGAAAAGTAGTGGACAAAATAATCGAGTTAGGTGGTCATGCTATTATTACAGCAGACCATGGTAATTCAGATGAAGTCGTTACATTAGAGGGCAATCCGATGACGGCTCATACTACTAATCCAGTTCCAGTAATTGTTACGAAGGATGAAATAGAATTACGCGATGGCGGTATTCTAGCAGATCTAGCACCGACATTGCTTGATTTATTAGATATTGAAAAACCAAAAGAAATGACAGGGACATCCCTGATTAAAAAGTAAAAGGAGAGAAAAAAATTATGCCATACATTACAGACGTATACGCACGCGAAGTATTAGATTCACGAGGAAATCCTACAGTTGAGGTAGAAGTTTATACAGAATCAGGAGCTTTCGGTTCAGCAATGGTACCAAGTGGAGCATCTACTGGTGAATATGAAGCAGTAGAACTTCGTGATGGTGATAAAGGTCGCTATCTTGGAAAAGGTGTAGAAAAAGCAGTTCATAATGTAAATGAAATCATTGCACCAGAATTAATCGGTTTAGATGTAACTCGTCAAAACATTATCGATGCTTTAATGATCGACCTTGATGGAACAGAAAACAAAGGAAAATTAGGTGCTAATGCTATCCTTGGAGTCTCTATGGCTGTAGCACATGCAGCAGCTAACTTCCTAGAAGTACCTTTATACAATTATTTAGGTGGATTCAATGGTAAAACTCTTCCAACTCCAATGATGAACATTGTAAATGGTGGAGAGCATGCTGATAACAACGTTGATATTCAAGAATTCATGATCATGCCAGTTGCAGCTCCTACATTCAAGGAAGCACTTCGCACTGGTGCAGAAATTTTCCATTCTCTTAAAAATGTATTAAAGTCTAAAGGCTATAATACTGCAGTTGGGGATGAAGGTGGATTCGCTCCTAACCTAAGCTCAAACGAAGAAGCACTACAAACAATTGTTGAGGCTATTGAAGCAGCAGGTTACAAGCCTGGTGAAGAAGTTAAATTAGCAATGGATGTTGCATCTTCTGAAATGTACGAAGATGGTAAATATGTTCTTAAAGGTGAAGGCGTAACACGTACTTCTGCTGAAATGGTAGACTGGTACGAAGAAATGGTTAATAAATATCCAATCATTTCTATTGAAGACGGCTTAGATGAAAATGACTGGGAAGGTCATAAATTACTTACAGAGCGCCTAGGAAACAAAGTACAGCTTGTTGGTGATGATTTATTCGTAACAAATACGAAAAAACTTGCACAAGGAATCGAACAAGGTGTAGGAAACTCTATCCTAATCAAAGTAAACCAAATTGGTACATTAACAGAAACATTTGATGCAATTGAAATGGCTAAGCGTGCTGGTTATACAGCAGTTGTTTCTCACCGTTCTGGTGAAACGGAAGATGCTACTATCGCTGATATCGCAGTAGCAACTAACGCTGGCCAAATCAAAACTGGTGCACCGTCTCGTACTGACCGTGTAGCGAAATACAATCAATTACTACGTATTGAAGATGAATTAGCTGGCATGGGTCAATATGCTGGACTAAATGCATTTTATAACTTGAAAAATAAATAAATAATTGCGAAAGGCTGCGGTGACGCAGTCTTTTTCTACAGGTAAATGAAATAAACGCATTAGCTAATGGAAGAGCTAATGCGTTTATTTTTTTGGAATACGATATGCTTTTCATGTAAAAATATGCCCGACGCTTCAAAAAACGTGACATAGTTGGTCACGGACACAATCGATATTTAATAGGCTATAATAATTAAGGCTTTTAGAAAGGACGATAACATTTGGCTGAGAAAGTGTTAGTTTTTGGAGATATAGGGGTAGATGATATTACTGCACTCTTATATGGGTATTTAAATGACGATATCGAGATTGTGGGGGTTGTTACAGACTATGGGAACATCCCAAGGGAGAATGCATTAAGAACTGTACAATATTTAAAGTCTATTGTTGTCACAGAAGAAGCTCAAGAAACACCAATTATAACAGGTGCAGAAAATCCAATGACAGCCGAATTACCGGACTTTGTACCAGAGATTCATGGGGAATATGGGTTGGGACCGATTACTCCGCCAACTACTGAGGATCCATTGCCAGAGCTGGAAAACTTTTATGAAATTATTGGAATTATTGACGAATATGAAGGTGAACTTAACATTGTTAATATTGGAAGATTAACTTCACTTGCTACTTTATATCTTCTCTATCCATTAACGATGGAAAAAGTAAAAGCAATCTATATAATGGGTGGAGCATTTTGGGTACCAGGAAACGTTACAGCGGTGTCTGAGGCGAACTTTCACGGTGATCCAGTAGCAGCACAAATTGTCTTAACCTATGCGGATAATGTAACGATTATCCCATTAAATGTAACAGAAAGGGCAATAGCTACACAACAAATGGTAGACTATATTGACCAAGTGGGGCCAATTGATATCCTTAAACCGATGATCGATTACTATTATGAATATTATAGGGAAAGAAACCCTAATGTACAAGGTGCACCATTACATGATGTACTAACATTAATGGCGGTAAATCGGGGGGATATGTTTACTTTTCAAGAGCTTCCTGTCCACATCGTACAGGCTACTCAGGGGACTGAACGTGGTCAAAGTATCGCCGATATCCGTCCATTCGGAAATTTAGAAGAGGAGACAGAGAAAGAGATTAAAAGACATCGTATTGCGGTTGATTTTGATTATAAGCGTTTCTTCATTGATTTTATGACGACTATGTCCGGGCAGCAATTTTAATTCTTTGGGAGTACTGTTGTAGTACTCCTTTTTTAAAGAAATTATAAAATTAACGTATCCACCAGACGCTCAGCGTTTACAGTGGCTTCCTTATGCACACCTGTTACTACTGTCCTAGAAATCAGTCGTTCGTACATTCTAAATCTTGGCCCTGTACTTTTCTCAATGGATTAGCCTAACATAGAATTTATCATTATAATAAAACTACAATCTGTGTAAGAGATGGGGGAAATTATGGTATTGGATATTATTAAGGATCGAAGAAGTATCCACTCCTTTCAGGAAAAAGAAGTAGATATGAAGCTATTAAAAGAAATTTTTACATATGGGTCTTATGCCCCGACACATTATATGAAGGAACCATGGAAGATTAAGCTTTTTCAAGGTAAAGGAAAAGAAATGTTAATCCAGTCTATTCTCAATAGCTACTTAAGAATGGGAATGCTGAAAAAAGATCAGGATAAAACGATGGCTTCTATGAAATCATTCCTCATGGCAATTCCACATCATGCCGTTATCTATTTTGATAAAGAGAATGATCCTGTTCGCTATGAAGAAGAATACGCAGCAGTATGTGCATTTATTCAAAATGCTCAGCTTGCAGCATGGGAATTAGGTGTAGGGATGCTCTGGACGATTACACCATATATGCATGACGCTAATTTTTATGATGAGATAGGACTAGATATTGAAAAGGATAAAATTGCAGCAGTTATGCAAATTGGCTATCCAAAGAAAGTTCCAAAGAGCAAAGGGAGAACACCGATTGATCATAAAATGGAAATAATAGATTGATAGGAAACGAGTGATAATAAGAACCAGGAGAGAAATCAGGTTGAGATTAGTTAAACATCCCGAATTGATCGATTATCTACTAAGCGAGGTCTTCATTTGACATTAGATGGCATTCATTTAAATAGTCGTGGCGCTAAGATAGTGGCTGAAGAAAATACATCCTTGATTGATCATATTTTTTACAGTGGCAATACGGCAAACAGAAGTGAATAGAGTTTTTCAATGTTAATTTCTAATGAAACGAAAAAAATTGATATTGTAATAGGATTCACTTCATGAATAGGTAAGGATTATGTCATGGAGGGGCTGTGTTTATACTATCTGTGATATAAATGAAGAAGATGCAGTTACTAGGAGCTTAGATAAATAATGAAAACAACAGCCTCGATCTACAATTTGAAAAGCTTCGAGCTATTTGGATAAGTTGTTTAATTAAGCAATACCTTAAAAGGTAGTACCACTATCTAGAAATATTTAAATCCAATGTAATAACTTGTTAAACATGCTCTGAAGGCTAATCATGACCTTTGGAACGAAACACTATTCTTTTGTATTAATAACATTCTTAGAAAGAACAATGGATAAATCATAAGATATAAATTAAAAGCCCACCACATTAAATCAAAATCCCTTATGAATGCCCAGTAGGCTATTGCCTGTAAACCGGAACAGAATGTTAATACTAAGGAAATTAACGCATAGTCCTTCCAAGAATCCTTTTTCAGTTTATATAAATACAGACTGAACAAACCTGTAATTGAAATAAGTATATCCAGTGGAAAAAAGGACCAATTCCACGCTATAATTATAGGGTTATCGTAATCTTTAAAAGCAACACTTTTAGGTATTAGGTGGAAAAAGGTAGCAATCCAATAAATAATAAAACCTATATCTGTAACTAAGAAAAAGGGTTTCAATAGTTTCATTTCTATACCGCCTATCATATGATTAAGTTTTTGATAATGTTTATGTAGGTCAGAATTTTAATCCTCATCTACAACCCCATAAACACGTTTCCAATTAACACAAGAACCCCAAATTAGTTAGATTCATGCTCCATTATATCTTTATGGGTAGGAGCTTTTTGACCTTCAGTCATATTTAATGTCACTACTCCAATAATAATTAAAGCAATAGCAAAAACTTTTAGGTAACTAATATTTTCATTAAAATAAACAAACCCTATAACTGTGATAATAACAATACCCATACCGGACCAGATAGCATATGCTATGGAAACCTCTAAATCCTTTAATGTCAATGTCAGGAAGATTAAACTACAGATATAAAATAATATAAGCATGGTACTTGGTATAACCTTACTAAAACCTTCCGAAACTTTCATGGAAATGGTACCAGCAACTTCAAATATTATTGCTAAACTTAAATATATCCAATGCAAAGCTCCTTCTTCCCTTCCTTTTTATTCTACATAGATACCATTTAATAGAATATCTATAGCGGAATTTAATATTTGGCTCATCGTTAAACAATTTTTGAGGGAGAATTTCGCATCATATATCTGATTGATTGCACCTAAATACAACTCTATGAATAATTGTATATTAATTTTTCGTATTTTCCCTTCTTTAATCCCTCTTTCCATAAGTTCTATAACAATATCCCATTCATGTGATATAAAATTATTTAATTTTTCCCATTGGTTATAATGTAGCTTTTTTAGTTGAATTAATAGGCGAAAATCCATTATCTGAAATTCTTCCGGTATGCAGATAAGTAATTCTCTAATTTTTTCTATCAAGCTGAGATCCTCATTATTGTATATATGTTGTTCTTTCTGTTTGATTTCAGAGATTAATTCTTCAATTATCGCTTCAATTATAGAATCTTTAGAATCGAAATATTGATAAATGGTTCGTTTACTTGTTCCTAGATTCCTAACTAAGTCACTAATAGTAAATGAAAAACCTTTCTCATGAATCAGATTAATTGCTTCTTGGATTATTCTATCATTCATACTTATTTACCTCCTTGGTACTAATGGTAATTTTATAGTACCATAATTATTATACATTGAATTTATTGAAAAATAAATAGTTGAGTTAGGAGTTTTTTTTAACAATTCTCTAAAAGAATGAAATAAAATGAGGAGTGTTTTTAAACAATCCTATAAACTTATGAAAAATTGAAGAAACGAAACGACTCATAATATAGAGAAATATTAAATAGAACTGAAACAACCTAGAAATGAACACTTATCCCTAATTAAATGGGATACTTTCGTATAAATGATTCATTAAGGTCCAAATTGTTTCTTTGATTTGTATTTTTCTGAAAAAATATATTGACATTTGGATTTCTAAATCGTATTATAATTACAAATAAGCGATTTGGATTTATAAATTGATTTAGAAATACAAAACAAATCAGAAGGGTGATCAATATGGACAGAAAAAAACTGGATAAAGATAACGTGATGGAAATTAATTGGGAACAACAAAAAGTGCTATCGAATCCTTTACGAGCCAGAATAGTAGCTTATCTTTACGAACAGCCGATGACACCTAAGCAAGTAGCAGATTTATTGGGAAAAAACCCTGGGACTGTTTACTATCATATTCAGCAGCTTTTAAAACACGATATTTTAGAAATTGAGAGTATTAATACGGAAAAGGGGATTGTAGAAAAATATTATAGAGCTCGAGCTAGAACATATAAGAATCCGGAGAAAGTATCTCCACCAGGGCATGTGGATGGTAGAACCTCCAATATCTACTTATCGAAAAAACTTGTGGCTCAGTTAAGTGAAGAATTAGAGAATCTATTCTTTAAATATGGACACTTGTCCCATAAAGAGAAAGATACTGAAGAACAATCACCTTATTCTATTGAATTTCTTATAAAAGAAGCTAACGAGGAGGAGAAGGAATAATGAAAAGAATGATAAAGCCATTTATGCGGGAAAGAAATTTCTTAATCTTAATGACTGGTGTATTTGTTAATGGGTTAGGAAGTGGGATTTATTTAGTTGCTGGGATGTTGCTTGTTTTACAGGTAAGTGGAAGTGTTCTTTATTCTGGGTTTGCTGCGTTTGCAATAACTTCAGCCAGTGCACTATCCTTTTTAATTGCCCCATTAGCTAATTACGCAAAATATAAGAATAGCCTTGTATATAGTAACCTAATAAAAGCGATTATATTACTTTCTATACCAATACTACATTACACAATTGGATTAAATGTTTGGTATGTCATTAGTTTGCTATTTATTGTTGCCTTATTTTCACAATATACGTACCCAATCGAATCCACCGTACTACCAATCATTGTAGGAAAAGATAATGTGGTAGAAGCCAATTCTTATTTACAAACGATTCGTGAAGCAATGGATATTGTCTTTATTGCAGGAGCAGGGATTATCATTACAATCATTGGTACTGTTCCGGCGATTTCAATTACTGCCTCCTGTCTTTTAATCGTAAGCCTCTTGTATGCATTTTTCAATTTCCAACAACCAGAAATTACGCGAGAAAAATCCGAGTCTATTGGATCTGTAGTTAATGTTTATAAACAAGATCTCAAGGCAGGGTTTTCCTATAATAGAAATTCATTGATTCCTAAAATGATATTCTCTATAACTTTTATTAACATTGCAATGACTATCATGACAACCAATTTACCCGCATTCTCCCTTTTGAAAGGAAATGGGACAGAAGCAATGTATGGATTCTATCTAGCTGCCTTGTCAACAGGAATAATGATTGGTACGATTATTACTCCTAAAATAAAGCAATTAGATTTTGGGAAAATCATTATATTCTCATACATTGGCACTGGTATTATGTGGGTCGGTACAGCAACTTTACCTTTAATTCCATCTATGATTTTATACAGTATAGGTGCAATCTCTATTGGGATACTAAACATTCTTGTATTTTCAGCTATACAAAAACAGGTAGAGACAGCATTTATAGGGAGAGTAATTACCTTGTTAAGTAGCACAGCATCTTTAGGAATGCCTGTTGGTGCTCTAATTGGTGGCTTTATCGGCGATACCTTCGCACCAGAAATCGCTGTATTATTCTGCGGTATTACAATGATTATCTTCAGCATGTATTGGTTAAGTAGTTCTGTTTTACGAAAACTTCCCAACATTGACAATGTAAAACTGTTTCATAGTAGCAAGGCAGTTTAACCTGCCCAGTCTAGTTATTGAAGAGAGACAAAACTGTTTCAAATTAGAATTTCACCCTAACATAGAGAAAGCCCAGACTAGTTGTCTGGGCTTTTTAAGTGCTTATTCTGTTTTTTCTTTTATAAATGCAACAACTTCTTCAGCTGTAGACATAGTTAATAGCTTGTCCTTGTAAGAAGCCATTTCCTTCTTAGAGATGCCTTTTAATTGTGTACGTGCTGGTAAAATAGATGTTGCACTCATGCTGAATTCATCTAACCCTAAACCAAGTAGGATAGGAATCGCGATTGGGTCTCCAGCCATTTCTCCACACATACCAGTCCATTTACCTTCACTATGTGCAGCTTCAATAACATTATTGATAAGGTTTAAGATTGCTGGATGGTATGGTTGATACAAGTATGATACTTGCTCATTCATACGGTCAGCAGCCATTGTATATTGAATTAAGTCGTTTGTACCAATACTGAAGAAGTCTACTTCCTTAGCAAATTGTTTTGCGATAACAGCAGTGGATGGAATCTCTACCATTATACCTACTTCAATATTATCTGACACGTCGTGACCTTCATTTTTAAGGTTGTCTTTTTCTTCTAATAGAATTGCTTTCGCTTTACGGAACTCTTCTAGTGTCGCAATCATTGGGAACATAATTTTCAAGTTTCCATAAACACTTGCACGAAGTAGTGCACGTAATTGCGGACGGAAAACATGTTCATTTTCTAGGCAGAAGCGGATTGCTCTATAGCCTAAGAATGGATTTAATTCTTTTGGTAAGTCAAGATAAGGTAGCTCTTTATCCCCACCAACATCTAGTGTACGAACTACAACAGGCTTGTCTCCCATTTGTTCTAGAACAGATTTGTATGCTTCATATTGCTCGTCCTCAGAAGGGAGATCACTTTTACCCATATATAAGAATTCTGTACGGTAAAGACCAACACCTTCTCCACCATTGTTCATAACACCAGTTACATCTTCAGGTGTACCGATATTTGCTACAAGCTCCACTTGTTCACCATCAGAAGTAAAGGTAGGCTCATCTTTTAATTCTGCCCAAAGTGCTTGTTGTTTTTTGAAGCTTTCACTTTTTTCTTCGTATTCTTTCACTTGCTCTTCTGTTGGATTGACAATTACATTACCATCGATTCCATCAATAATGACGATATCACCTTGGGAGATGGTTTTGGTCACTTCTTTTGTACCAACTACAGCAGGTATTTCCAAAGATCTTGCCATGATAGCAGAGTGTGATGTACGTCCACCGATATCGGTTGCAAATCCTTTTACAAATTGACGGTTTAATTGAGCCGTGTCAGATGGTGTTAAATCACCAGCAATAACGATAACCTCTTCGTCAATTAATGCAGGATTTGGGAAAGATACGCCAAGAAGATGTGCTAATACACGCTTGGTTACATCACGAATGTCAGCAGCACGCTCACGCATGTATTCATTGTCCATGCTTTCAAACATTTCGATGAACATTTTAGCTACTTCATCTAATGCGGCCTCAGCAGATAGTTTTTCATTTTTAATTTTATCTTTAATTGGATTAATTAGTTCTGGATCTCCTAGAACTAGTAAATGTGCTGAGAAAATTTCTGCGTGCTCTTCACCAAGTTCTTTTAGTGTGTGAGCCTTAATTTTCTCAAGCTCTTGTTTGGAGATTTCTAACGCATCTTCTAATCGCTTGATTTCGCTTTCTGGATTATCAACAGTCTCTGCAGTATATGTTAGGTCCGGTGTTACTAGCTGGTAGGCTTTTGCAATTGCAATGCCAGAAGATGCTGCAATACCATGGATGTTTGTCATACGATTGTACCAACCCTTCAAATAATTTTTACTATACTTAACTACTTTAACCGTAATATACCTAGGTTTCAAGCGATTACACTTTTGTATACAAATTGTTCAAATTGAAAGCGTTTTAGGTGGATAAGTTGTCATATTTTGTAAAATCCATTGTCGGATTATGTTGTAAACTTCCTCCTTGTTTATTTCGTTCAACACTTCATGTCTTGCTCCCTCGAATAGAGTCGTTGTAATATTATCAAGTCCGAGCTGTGTATAGAGGGAAACAGTTTTCCAAATTCCTTTTCCATAGTTACCAACAGGATCTGCTTCACCGCTAATAAATAGCATGGGCAGGTTTTTACGTATAGTAGCATTTCGCTTTGGATTGTGTATGAATTGTAGGCCTGTCATTAAATCGAAAAAGAAGCGTGCTGTTGGTATATATCCTGCAAAACGGTCTTGCATATATGCTTTTACAATGTCAGGATCTCGTGAAATCCAGTCAAACGGGGACTTTGGATTCTGGATTTTACGATTAAATGCGCCAAAGGCAAGTTTATTCATCAAAGGGGACTTCTCTACTGGATTTAACCGAGCTGAAAGAGTTTTACCGAGACTAGTCGTTAACGATGGATAAAAGCCTGTACCGGAAAGAATTACACCTTGAAGAATGTCACTATGCACTTGTATATAATTTCTTGCTAGAAAGGAGCCCATACTATGACCAAGTAAGAAAATGGGTATATCCGGATAATCTCCTTGGATCTTCTTGGTGATGGTGAATAAATCTTCTGTTGTTTTTGTAAAGCCATCTGACTCATCGAAATAGCCCATTAGGCCTTGTCTTTGACCTGTTTTTCCGTGTCCGCGATGATCATTTCCATAGACGAATATGTCATGTTCTAGTAAATACCTAGCAAAATTATGATAACGTTGGATATGCTCTACCATCCCATGTGCTATTTGAACAATGGCTTTCGGTTGTCTATCAGGGGTATGCCACTTTTCGACATAGAGTTCCACGTTATCCTCCGTTTTCATCCAGAAAGTCGTTTTCATTACAATCACTCCCTATTACATGATCTCGTAATATGCTTATCATAGATTAATCTTTTGGGAAATGCTATTATATGTATAATATATTCTACTTTTATAAAAATAGCTTGATAAAGTATTCGAAATTATGCTAAAGTATGAATAGTTAACTGTCTGTTTAAGATCAGGAGGTGCCATGGAAACATGGGAAGTGTTGTGAATTTTCTATTAGTTCTTGATGCAATTGTTATGATTATTTTAGTTCTATTACAAAGTGGTAAAAGTGCTGGTCTTTCTGGGGCTATCTCAGGCGGAGCGGAGCAATTATTCGGGAAGCAAAAAGCTAGAGGAATTGACCTTGTTCTACACAGATCAACTGTTGTAGCGGGAGTATTATTCTTTGTCTTAGCTTTCTTAAGTGCTTACGTATTACAATAGTCGATGACAACCCTTATCACAAAAAGTGGTAAGGGTTTTTTACTGTATATCGGTTAGAATAATTGATTAGTTTTTCTACACAAATTCGTGTAAGTTATAGTATAAAGGGTAAAGTAATAATAGAGAAGGAGTTTATGTCAGATGAAAGTAATACAACCAAAACCATTTACATTTGAAGCAGGACCAAGAGCTGTTTTATTATTACATGGATTTACCGGCCATACAGCCGATGTCCGGATGCTTGGACGCTTTTTAGAGAAGAAAGGATATACGAGCCATGCACCAATTTATCGTGGTCATGGTGCACCGCCTGAGGAATTAATTGAAACAAGACCTGACCAATGGTGGGAGGATGTTCAGAAAGCCTTTCAACACCTTAAAGATTTAGGCTATAACGAAATTGCAGTTGCAGGCCTGTCATTAGGTGGTGTATTTAGTTTAAAACTTGCCTATTCGCAAAAGATAAAAGGGGTTATACCGATGTGTGCTCCAATGTTTTTTGATAATGAAAAGCAGTTAACTTCCGGGTTCCAGGTTTTTTCAAAAGAATATAAACAACTAGAAGGAAAAGATGAAGAAACAATCCAAAATGAAGTTTCCTATTTAATGGAACATTCTAGTCCAATGTTTGAAGCACTTGGAAAGCTGATAACGGATGTTAAGTCTAATGTGGACACCATTTATACACCGACCATGGTTGTTCAGGCTAGACAAGATAAGATGATTAATCCTGCCAGTGCTACATATATTTATGAGAATGTGGAAGCAGAGCAAAAAGAAATCAACTGGTACGAAGAATCTGGCCATGTCATTACAATTGATAAAGAGAAAGAGCAATTACATGAAGATATTTATCAGTTTTTAGAATCATTAGATTGGGCAGAATGAGATACAACAATGCAGAGTAGAAAGAGAAGGAGGGTGTCATATGAGTGAAACAATGGTAGAAAAGGTACGTGCGTTTTTTAAAACCTACGACTCCAAGCCCTTAGCGGTAGAAGAATTAGAAGAGATTCTGGAAATAACGGATGTAGTCGAATTTAAAGAGCTAGTTAAAGCGTTAAACGAATTAGAGTACAAAGGTGAGCTTGTTCGGACAAGAAAGAATCGATTTGGCCTTCCGGAAAAGATGAACTTAATCCGTGGTCGCATTCAAATGCATGCGAAGGGATTTGCCTTCTTAATTCCAGATGATGAAAATGAAACCGATGTGTACATTCATCATTCGGACTTAACATCCGCAATGAATAATGATCGTGTCTTAGTGCGGATTGAAAAGCAGGATATTTCTGGAAACCGACCAGAAGGGGTTGTCATTCGGATTATTGAACGAGCTATTACCGAGGTTGTTGGTACGTTTGAGTACAACAAAGCATTTGGCTTTGTTATAGCTGATGATAAACGCATTCCAAACGATATTTTTATCCCTAAAGGTAAGATGAATGGAGCAGTAGATGGGCATAAAGTAATTGCTCGTATTACGAAATATCCTGAGAATCGAATGAGTGCGGAAGGGGAAATCATTCAAATTCTTGGTCATAAAAATGATCCTGGAATTGATATTATCTCGATTATATATAAACATGGGATTAAAATGGACTTTCCACCAGAAGTGTTAGAACAAGCGGTTAATACACCAGATGAAATCGATCCTATAGAGCTAGAAAATAGACGCGACCTTCGTGATGAAGTAATCGTGACCATTGATGGTGCAGATGCCAAGGACCTTGATGACGCAGTAACGGTGAAAAGATTAGATAACGGCAATTATAAATTAGGCGTTTATATTGCAGATGTTAGTTATTATGTAAAAGAAGGAACACCAATTGATAAAGAGGCGTTTGAGCGTGGGACAAGTGTCTATCTTGTAGACCGAGTTATCCCGATGATTCCCCATCGTTTGTCGAATGGAATTTGTTCCTTAAATCCGAAAGTGGACCGATTAACACTAGGCTGTGAGATGGAAATCGACTCAACGGGTAAAGTAGTTAATCATGAAATTTTCCAAAGTGTCATTCGTACAACCGAAAGAATGACCTATTCCGATGTCAATAAAATACTTGTCGATCAAGATGAAGAACTCAGAGAGCGATATGAGCCACTAGTACCGATGTTTGAGCAAATGGAAAAGCTTGCTTCCATTCTGCGCTCGAAGCGGATGGGTCGCGGTGCAATCGACTTTGATTTTAAAGAGGCGAAAGTATTAGTGGATGAAGAAGGAAAGGCAACTGATGTCGTAATTCGAGAACGTTCTGTAGCGGAACGGTTAATTGAAGAGTTCATGTTAGCAGCTAATGAAACGGTTGCCGAACACTTCCACTGGATGGATGTACCATTTATTCACCGTATTCATGAGGACCCAGATCAAAGTAAGCTACAACACTTCTTTGAGTTCTTAGGTGGGTTAGGCTATAAAGTCAAAGGTACAGCAAATGAAATCCACCCACAGAGCTTACAAAAGGTGCTGGAGGATGCAGAAGGCGAACCAGAGGAAATGATTATCTCGAAGCTTATGCTCCGCTCGATGAAGCAGGCGAAATATGATCCACAAGGTGTCGGTCATTTTGGACTTGCTACGGAGTTTTATACGCATTTTACTTCACCAATTAGACGATATCCTGATTTAATTGTTCACCGTTTAATTCGAACCTATTTAATTGAAAAGTCATTAGACGCTAAGACAATCGGCAGCTGGAAAGAGAAGCTACCGGAGATTGCTAGACATTCTTCTGAGAAAGAACGTACAGCAGTCGATGCAGAGCGTGATACGGACGATTTGAAAAAAGCAGAATATATGCAGGACCGAATTGGTGAAGAATTCACTGGCGTTATTAGCTCTGTGACTAGTTTTGGGTTATTTGTTGAATTAGAAAACACCATTGAAGGGCTTGTTCATGTAAGCTATTTGACGGATGACTACTATCATTTTGATGAGCGTCATTATGCCATGATCGGTGAACGTACCGGTAAAGTGTATCGAATTGGACAAGAAATTGACGTTCGCGTCACTAGTGTGAACATGGACGAGCATGCAATTGATTTTGAAATTGTAGGAGTAGGAAAGAAAGGAAACAAGGAACTGCCACATAGATCAGATAAAGGCCGGAATGGAAGTACTAATAAAGGGAAATCTAGTAAGAGTGGAAAACCGGGTAAATCCGGAAAACCTGCCAAAAACGGCAAATCCTCCAAACATCCTGCTAAATCTAAGAAGCCAAAAACAAAAAAGAAAAAATAAGCACAAATAACGTCTTATTTAAAAGACTAATTCTGTCTAACTGGCAGAATTAGTCTTTTTCTTAGCAGATAGGGAAGGATAAGAATCTTTCCCGCCAGCATAAGAAAACAAAAAGACGTGTAATCTAATAGTTTGAAGAATAAAAGTGAAATTTGAGGAAAGTAATTCAATTGTGCAGAATTATTTTGAACTAGTCTTTTGTAAATTTTTGAATTTTGTATTGCATATTTATCACCCATCGAGTAATATATTTCTATATTAAAATGTTTCCCTAGGGAAAAACAAATTGGATAGTCCAACTGTGAAAGGGAGATCTACTGAATGCCACAAGAAGTGATACTTGCTTTCTTATTCACGTTAATGGCCGGTTTGGCTACGGGGATAGGGAGTTTACTAGCGTTTTTTGCGAAAACAACAAACACGAAGTTTTTATCTTTTGCGTTAGGTTTTTCTGCTGGGGTCATGATTTATGTATCCATGGTTGAAATATTTGTAAAGGCGCAAGATTCCCTTGTTTCAGAGTTAGGTGAGAGTGGAGGGAGATGGCTGACCGTTGTATCTTTCTTTGCGGGAATGTTACTGATTGCATTAATTGATCGATTTGTGCCGTCGGGATCCAATCCACACGAATTAAAGAAAGTGGAGGATATGAAGACCAATGGAACAGTAACAAAAAATCCTGACCTGATGAAAATGGGCGTTTTTACAGCACTGGCAATAGGGATACATAATTTCCCTGAAGGTATTGCTACTTTTGTTTCGACTATTCAGGATTCAACGCTAGGATTTGCCATTGCTATAGCAATCGCAATTCATAATATCCCAGAAGGTATCGCGGTTTCCGTTCCGATTTACTATGCTACAAATGATAAGAAAAAGGCTTTTAAATATTCTTTTCTGTCCGGACTTGCAGAACCTGTTGGGGCAATTGTCGCTTTCTTATTCCTAATGCCATTCTTAACGGAAACGATGTTTGGTATTATCTTTGCAGCTGTAGCTGGGATTATGGTATTTATTTCGCTTGATGAATTATTACCAGCAGCGAAAAAATTTGATGAAGCCCATGTCTCCATTTATGGGGTAATATGTGGTATGGCATTAATGGCATTGAGTCTTTTACTGTTATAACATCTGGATTAGTAGAGCCCCTAGGTACAAAGCAGATACCTTTGGGGTTTTTCTCATCAATAGAGGTTGCATGGACAAACTTATGATATAACCTGATTTCTTCCCTTCTTATTGGAATAACGTTGGATTATTTGGTAAAATTGATGCACGTAGTTTTAGGAGGGCGAAACAATGCCTAAAGGTGAAGGTAAAGTTATTGCACAAAATAAAAAAGCATCACATGATTATTTTATAGAAGATACTTATGAAGCGGGGATTGTCCTACAAGGTACCGAAATTAAATCATTGCGTGCGGGACGTGTGAATTTAAAGGACTCCCATGCTCGAATCGATAAACGTGGTGAAGTTCAATTAATCAACTTGCATATTTCGGAGTATGAACAAGGAAACCGATTCAATCATGATCCAACTAGAACAAGGAAGCTATTACTACATCGAAAGCAAATTGATAAGCTGATTGGTTTGACCCAGCAAGAAGGGTATGCACTGGTTCCGTTGAAAATCTATTTGAAGAATGGCTATGCAAAAGTATTAATAGGACTTGGAAAAGGGAAGAAGAAATACGATAAACGTGAGGATTTAAAGAAGAAACAAATGAAGCGTGATATTGATCGTGCGATAAAAGACTATAATCGATAAGAATATTTCCATCAGTTTACTAGTGACTGATGGTTTTACACTATTAAAGGGGATAAAGTGAATGGGATATTCTTTAATGAAATGTCGTGATGAAGTCTTACATTTAACTAAGCAGCTTGTTTCGATTCGAAGTATTGTGAATACGGATGGCGAGCGTGTAATTGCTCATTCCTTATACACGATGATAGCATCTTTTCCTTATTATCAAGCAAACCCGGATCACTTAGTAATTGAAAAAACGATAGACGATGAAATGGAACGCCATAATGTTCTTGCTTATGTGAAAGGAACAAAAGGAAATAGTAATCGGACAGTTATCATGATGGGACATATGGATACCGTTGGGGTAGAGGATTTTAATCAACAGGCAGACTATGCTTTTCAACCAGATGAATGGATGGAATGGTTAAAGGATGAAGAGATTTCACTTAAGGACCGAGAGCATTTGCTTCCGGATGAATGGTTATTTGGCCGTGGAGCTCTTGATATGAAGAGTGGACTGGCAAGTAATTTGTATTTACTTCAATATTTCTCTGAACATCCGGAAAAGCTAAATGGTAACCTCGTGTTTATTGCAGAATGCGATGAAGAGGATGGTTCACATGGTATTCTCTCTGCACTTAAAACATTAAATAAATGGAAAGAAGAGCAAGGGTTTGATTATGTTGCTGCGATAAATGCTGATTTTGTATCGCCATTATATGAGGGGGATCCGAATCGTTATATTTATAAAGGCACCGTAGGGAAATTGCTCCCATCCTTTTATATTACTGGGGCTGAAACCCATGTCGGTGCTGCCTTTGAGGGAATTGATCCTAATTTCATTGCATCCGAATTAACGAGACAGATTAGCTATAATCCCGAGCTTTGTAATGAAGCACATGGTGAATATACATTACCACCAGTTGCCCTAAAACAAATGGATTTAAAGGCTGCATATAATGTACAGACGGCTTTAGGAGCGTTTGTATATTATAACTTTTTCATCCATTCCTGGACGCCAAAGGAAGCACTTGAATTGTTGAAGGAGCAAGCTCATATTGCTTTTCAAAATGCTTTAACTGCTTTTGAACAGAGCTATAACACGTATTGTAACATGTCAGGAAAACGGAATGACGGGGTTCCGTGGGAGCCACGAGTCCTCCTCTATGAAGAAATGGATGAAATGTTAGTCAAAGCACATGGTAACAAGTATAAAGAAGCAATGGCTGTTTTCAAAAATACCTTACTTCATGATGATTCTCTCGATACACGTATGTTTGCTTTAAAAGTGGTTGAGGAAGCGTGGAAGTGGATGGAGGATAAGAATCCAACCATTATATTATTTTATTCTTCCTTATATTATCCGCGAATTGAATTGACAGGGAAAACGTCTAATGAACAGAAATTGAATGATGCTTTAGATAAAGCGGTTCATACCATTCAATCCGTATATAAACAACCGATAAAGGTGAAGAACTTCTTTCCATATATCTCTGACATGAGCTTTATGGCGATTAGCGATGATGAAGCTGGAATAAAGGCTGTAAAGGATAATAATCCAGCATGGGGCACGAAGCATTACGTAGATTATGATGCTATAAGAGATATTAATGTTCCGGTGATTAATATCGGTCCGTATGGCTTGGATGCTCATAAGAAGCTTGAACGAGTAGAAATAGCGTATTCGATGGAGATTGTGCCGAATATGACGAAGTTAGTGATAGATAAAGTATTAAGTGAGTAGAACCGTGAACTGGAAAACGTAAGGCTTAGTGGGAAAACATCCCACCTATGAGCCCTTGAAAATGTTTTAGGATATGTTATAATAAATCATGTCGCTAATAAGCGATTAATAATTGAATAATAATTTGTGCTCGTATTTACCCGAGCGTTTTCCTTTATGGGGACGTTACGGATTCGACAGGGGTAGGTCGAGCTCAGGTTGCGCGTCGAGGTTACGACTCGTAAAACGTTATCGCCTAAATATAACTGGCAAACAAAACAATTACTCTTTAGCAGCTGCGTAAGCACTACTAAAGGATCCTTCCCGCTTTCGCCCGTGAAGCGGATTGAAGGGTCTCAACTTGAGCGGGCTATACGGTCATCCGCAGTCTGAGGATGAGCGTTGAAATCAATCGGACTAGCTACTCGGAAGCCTGTTGGTAGGCTGAAGAGCTAGTGAAAGATAATATACCAACTACACGTGTAGAAGCCTGAGTGCCGATACCTTTGGACGCGGGTTCGACTCCCGCCGTCTCCACCAATACATATGTTGGTGGTTTTTTGTGTTATTGTGACGTAAAGCATAAACTTTCCATTTGGAAAGCTTATGCTTTATTTTAATTAGTAAATAGGTCTGCATAGCTCAATGAAGGGTAGACAATTTGCTAGTTAACATAGGTGGAGTTATTACAAATAAAAAAGTAAATTGTTAATCTTGAAAAGACATTTTAATTTGAGCAATACCCAATTATACCGAAAATTAATTAATATGCCGTGATAAATTTTTATATTATTATAAAAAATAGAACTTTCCAATTGGCCTGTAACTTTATAGTTGGTAAAATTAGAATAAAGTTGGTAAATTTCACTAAAGCACTCCCACTAATAAATGTCAAAGTCTTTAAATATTGATTTAATTTTCAAAGTAGCAGAATCCAAGGACAGCTGAGTATTAGGTCTTTATGAAAATCTTTCTCGGTTCTTTTATATAAACAAGTGAGTCAATTTCATAATTGCTCTTTTTAAAAATACAGAATCCTACAGAATTTCTAAAATGTATTTTTAAAAACAGAAATCATGCTACTTGTTGCTGATTTAATTGTACATTAATTCGGTCTGCGGCT